>NZ_CAURKP010000031.1:0-41472 GCF_963525155.1 uncultured Rhodococcus sp. | reverse complement strand
ACAAGGACGGGTTCATGTCCATCGTCGATCGCAAGAAGGACATGATCGTGACCGGTGGTTTCAACGTGTTCCCCCGCGAAATCGAAGACGTGATCTCGGCGCATCCGTCTGTCGCGTCGGTGGCGGTGGTCGGTGTGCCCGACGACAAGTGGGGCGAAGCCGTCAAGGCCTGTGTCGTACTTCGTGCCGGACTGACCGTCGACACCGAGGAACTGGTCGACAAGGTGAAGGCAGCCAAGGGTTCGGTTCACGCTCCCAAGAGCATCGACTTCGTGGAATCACTCCCGCTGACACCGCTGGGCAAGCTGGACAAGAAGGCGCTGCGCGCGCGGTACTGGGAGACCAGCGCCCGCGCGGTCTAGGCGCCAGCGTCGTGTAGCGAAGGGTCAGCGTTTCCAGACGTAACGACGCTCCGGGCGGCCCACCACTCCGTATTTCAGCGAGGTGGTGGACCGCCCGGACTCGTAGAGGTATTCGAGGTAGCGCCTCGCGCTCGCGCGTGAGATACCGACCCTCTCGGAAATGTCTGTGGCCGAGGCGGGTTCGGTTTCGTCTCGAAGTGCTGCCTCGACCAGCTGAAGGGTCTCAGGACTGAGTCCTTTGGGCAAACCTTTGTGGGACGACGCCCCGGGCGCTCCACCTGCCACACCGAAGGCCTCGTCCACTGCTGTCTGTTCTGCTTCGCCGGAGCTGTCGAGATTCGCATATGTCGATCGGTACCGCTCGAGACGCTCACGGAGAACCTCGAACGTGAAGGGCTTCATCAGGTAATGCACGACGCCGCTGCGCAGCGCTTTCTTGACCGAGCCGGCCTCACGCTCACTAGTGATGACAAGAACATCCAGCTCCGGTGCCAGCTCGCGAAACGGGGCGATCAGATCGAGTCCGGTGGTGCCGGGCAGGTGGACGTCGAGAAGAACCAGGTCGGGTTGCAACTCACCGACTGCGGCCAGTGCGGTCTCGGCCGAATGGGCAACGCCGCACACTTCGAAACCGTCTATCCGCGAGACGAATCCGCTGTGCACCTTCGCCACCATGAAGTCGTCGTCGACCACCAGTACCCGGATCATGTGCCCTCTCCGTCGTGTAGGACTGCGGTGAAGACAGTCCACTCGATGTCCTCTGCCGAACGAGTGCTCACGGTGACGTCGCCGCCCCGCCGACGACACGTCAGGCGCACCAGCGCCAAACCGAAACCGTGTCCGTCGCTCGATTGTCCCTTGGTGCTCCAACCCTGGCCGAACACCCTGTCGCGATTCTCCGGCGCGATACCGGGGCCGGCGTCCTCGACCCGAACTTCGACCGCGGTGCCACGGCCCCGAATCGACAACCGAACCTTGCGGCGCGAGGCTTCCGGCATCTCACCGACGGCGTCGATGGCATTGTCGACGAGGTTTCCGACCACTGTCACGAGATCTCGTCCGAGTCTGCGGTCCACCGTCTCCAGATGCGTGTCCGCCGCCAGCTCGATCGTGACCAACCCCTGTGCAGCGGCGCCTATCTTGGCGATCACGAGTGCGGCGGTGCCGACGTCGGCGATCTTCTCGGTCACGGTCGCGCTGACCTGCGCGCGCTCCATGGTCAGACCTTCGACGTAGCCGACCACCTCGTCGTATTCGCCGAGCTGGATGAGGCCGGAGATGGTGTGCAGTTGATTGTCGAACTCGTGGATGTGGGCGCGTAGTGCGTCGGTGCTGGTTTTGGTCACGTCGAGTTCTTCTTCCACGGAGCGCAATTCGGTGCGGTCGCGGAAAGTGGTGACCGACCCGATGGTGCGGCCTTTCGATTCGATCAAGACGGTGTTGAGGACGAGCAGGCGATCGCCGACAAGAACCAACTGATCGGATTCGGTTGTGCCGGAGGTCAGTACACTCTGGAGGCGGTCGTCGAGACCGAGGTCCCGCACCGATCTGCCGGCACTGCCGCGTGGGATGTCGAGGAGTTGGTGGGCACTGTCGCTCATCAGCACCACCTTTCCCTGCGCGTCGAATGCGATGACACCTTCCTTGAGACCACGCAGCATTGCTTCACGTTGGCGAACCAGGTCCAGGATCTCGCCGGCTTCCATGCCGAGGGTTTGCCGTTTTACCCTGCGGGCCAACAGGATCGACCCGACGCCGCCGAGAAGGGATGCCACCGCGAGGTATACCAGGAGATTCGGTGCAGACTGCAGCAGCCGTGTCCAGATCGAGGGGTACTCGATGCCGACGATCGCGGTTCCGGTAATCGCTCCTTCGCTGCCGAGAATCGGAACGTGCGCCTCCACGGCCTTGCCGGAGGGCGTGTCGACCAAACCCGTCCACGACCGATCCTCCGTCTGACGTGCGTCGATGCCGACATCACCGGGACGCGTCGAAATGACGACACTGCCGTCGGCGTCGGCAAGCGAGACGTAGGTGACGCCCGAGATGGCGCGCACCGAGTCGACCGAACCTTGTAGTCCGGAGCGGAGACGAGTCTGAGCCTGGGGGAGTAGTTCACGTACCGCTGGATTGGCTGCGAGCGATTCCGCTGCCGAGAGTGCGCGACGTCCCTCCTCGCGTTGGAAACTCGCGGACGACTGCGCGAGGGAGAGGGCGGTGACGCACACGAGAACTGCAACGACGATCAGAAGTTGCAGTTCGAGAAGTTGTGTCGCCAGAGTGTGCCGGCGGCGAACCAGCCGGGCAAACAGGGACGACTTGCTCTCTCGCTCCGCCTGCTCGTTTCCTGAGGACACCAGCCAGACCCTAGCCTTCAGTTCGATGCCGGGAAAGCGGTCGTTCGTGAGCACAATGAGCACAAATCAATTTGCTTTCCCAATGGTGACCCCAGTCACAAAGTGCGTCAGTATGAAACCTGTTCACACATCGGTACCGGCAGACAAGGACGAAGCCATGAGCACATCGAAGCGGCTGAGCAGGCATATCGCCCTGCTCGGTGCCTGCGCGATGACTCTCGTGCTCTCGACCGGATGCACTCCGGTCGAGTCCTTCTTCGCCGGTGGCCGAGCGGGTGAGAGTTCCGAAGAACTGCGCGTACTGGTGCCCTCGGTGGCCGGTGGTGGTTACGACCTGACCGCCCGGACCATGGTGCAAGCACTGGCCGACGAAGGGACCGTCGACGCCGACGTCGTTGTGCTGCCCGGATCGGGCGGCATCGTCGGACTCAACCGGTTGGCTCTCGAAAGCGGGAATCCCGACCTACTCATGGTCATGGGGCTCGGAGTTCTCGGTTCGCTCGAGATACTGCCGTCCGAGCACACACTTGCCGACGTGACACCGATTGCGAGGCTGGTCGAAGAACCGGAAGCGCTACTGGTTCCAGCAGATTCACCGTACAAAACTCTCGCCGATCTGACGCAGGCCTGGGTGGCGGATCCGTCGTCGATCTCGATCGGCGGTGGTTCGAGTGAAGGTGGACCGGACGGGTTGTTCCGCCTTCTGTTCGCACGGGCGGTCGGCGTCGATCCGTCGCGCTCCCCGTACCGCATCTACGACGGCGGCGGCGAACTGCTTCCCGCACTGCTCACGAGGCAGGTCGACGTAGCCGCCACCGGTATCGGTGAGTACCTCGATCAGATTGCGGCAGGCACGGTTCGGGTCCTTGCGGTCAGCTCGCCGGCCCGTACCCCGGCGGTGGATGCGCCCACGATGGCGGAGTCTGGCGTCGACGTCACGTTCACCAATTGGCGCGGCCTCATGGCGCCGCCGGGCCTGACGGACGATCAGCGTCAGCACTTGCAGAATTTGGTGCGGGATCTGGCGGCAAGCCCGCGCTGGAACGAGCTGTCTCGCCGAAACGGTTGGAACAGTGCAGTTCTCACCGAACCCGAGTTCTCCGCATTCCTCACCGATCAATCCCGGTTCGTCGACGCAACACTCGATCCGCCCGGTATCAACTGAGCACTACCGAAGTTTCGTTTCACCTCCACGAAGGTCACCGGCTCGATTTGCCGTGCCGTTTTTCTCGGCAATTCAGCACTAAAGGAGTTCATCATGCTCGTCACACTCGGCTTCCTCATGGTTGCGGTGTTCATGTTCCTGATCCTCACCAAACGCGCGACCCCGGTGGTGGGACTGACTCTGGTTCCGGTGGCCTTCGGACTACTTGCCGGGGCCGGCCTCGGAATCGGCGACATGATCACCGACGGCATCAAGTCGCTCGCACCCACCGCGGCGCTGTTGTTCTTCGCGATCATCTTCTTCGGAATCATGATCGACGTCGGACTGTTCGATCCGCTGGTCAAGCTCATCTTGCGGATGGTGCGAGACGATCCGATGCGGCTCGTGGTCGGAACCGCAGTGCTCGCGATGGTGGTCTCGCTGGACGGAGACGGTTCGACGACCTTCATCATCGTGACCTCGGCGCTGCTTCCGCTCTACCTCAAACTCGGTGTCAGTCCCGTTGTACTGACGGTGGTCGCCGGCTTGTCCAACGCGACGATGAACATCATTCCGTGGGGCGGCCCGACCGTCCGGGCCGCGAGCGCGCTGGGACTCTCACCCTCCGACGTGTTCGTGCCGATGGTGCCGTCGTTGATCGTCGGCCTGATCATGGTGCTCGGATTCGCGATTCACCTCGGGATCATGGAGCGCCGCAGGATCGGGACTTTGGTCCTGACTTCTGAGCGCATCCTCGAAAAGGTCGGAAACGGTGGAAGTTCCAGCACCGGTAGCGCCGGCACCGGCGGCTCGAACGACTCCGAGGACGACGGCGGCGACACCGGACGATTCATCGACGGCCTCGACCCCAAGCGGGACACCTTGCGGCCGAAATTGCTCTGGTTCAACGCTGCGCTGACGACGATCCTTCTCGTCGTACTTGTGATGGACATCCTGCCCATCCCGGTGCTGTTCATGATCGCGTCGTCGATCGCCCTCGCGGTGAACTTCCCGGCGGTCAAGGATCAGGGTGAAGCAATCGCACGCCATTCGTCGAGCATCGTCTCGGTGGTCGCGATGGTGCTGGCAGCAGCGGTGCTGACCGGCGTTTTCCAGGGAACCGGCATGGTCGAGGCGATGGCAGAGTGGCTGCTTCAGGTCATCCCCGACGCGATGGGCCCGCACCTCGCCGTCATCACGGGCGTCCTGAGTATCCCGCTCACGTTCTTCATGACCAACGACGCGTTCTACTTCGGTGTGCTGCCGGTGCTGTCCGAGACTGCAGCGCAGTACGGCATCGAGCCGGTGGAGATGGCGCGCGCCTCGATCACCGGGCAGGCCGTGCACATGCAGAGCCCGCTGGTCCCGGCGATCCTGCTACTGGTCACACTCGCCGGTGTTTCTCTGGCGGATCACCACAAGAAGGTTCTGTGGCGAGCGGGCCTGATCTCGATCACGATGCTCGTGGTCGGCGTCGGATTGGGGCAGATCCCCTTCTGAGCGCGATCAGTTGTGGAAGGGGCACCGGCCTTGGTCGGTGCCCTTCTTCTTTTTTGTCACGAAATTGGGCCGGATGTCGAGATCGGGCTCGTCGTACAGGCGGTGGAACGTCGGCGTGAGCGAGCTGGACATGGGCGGGTTCACCCATGACCAGTCGGTCGGGCACTTGCGCCCGGCCTTGTCCTCACGCGCGATGTGATCGATGAATTGCTTTGCGACAGTGTGATGGTCGACCATGATGACGCCGGCCTTGCGGTTGCTGTGGATAACTGCACGGTTCAGTTCGACCAGTGCGCGGTCCTTCCAGAGCGTGCGGTCGTGGCTCATGTCGAGCTCCATCATCGCTCCGATGGTGGGCAACATGTTGTAGCGATCGGTGTCGCTGAAGTTGCGTGCGCCTACCTCGGTGCTGACGTACCAACCACTGAACGGCGTGCAGGGATAAACGATTCCGCCGATGTCGAGGTTCATGTCCGAGACCGCAGGGACGGCATGCCATTTAAGCCCCAGATCAGCGAACCAGCTGTATTCGGGATGCTCGATCTCGACCTCGAGAACCAGGTCGGTCGGGACGTCGAAGTACTGCAGGGGTTCGTCGGGAACCGAAATCAGTACGGGGAGAACGTCGAACGGCGTACCGGCGCCTTTCCACCCCATCGCGGTGACCTGAGCAGTCAGATCGACGTGCCACGGGTCGCCCAGGATGGTGCCGTCAGGCTGCCGGTAGCCGGCGTAGCGGATCAGTTGCGGACTGAGGATTCGGTACTCCTGACCGTCCTCGCGGGGGAGTGGCCCGACCGTCACGACGGACTGCAGAGCGCCGCCGTTGGTCGACAGTCGCAGGTGCTCCCAGCATGCTTCGGCGAGAGCGGAAGCCGTGACGGCATCGCGCGCGTCGATGAGTTTGAGGGTCCGCCAATGCGCGCGACCGACGCACCTGGCGTGGTTTCGCCACGCGAGTTTGGCGCCGACGAGCAATTCCTCCGCTGTGTGCGTGTAGGTGCCGGTCCGATGGAGTTCACGCAAGGCCTCACGCCGCCGAGACGTCGGGAGGTGGCCCAGTTCCGGAGAGTCGAAAAATTCGACGCACTCGAGTTCCCGACGTTGAAACTCGGTCAGCGTCGGGGTAGTGGAGGCGATCTGGGACGTAAGCCCGCTATCGGTGGGCAATTCGTCCTGTCGAACAAAATCCACGGCACGACTCCTGTTTGGCTGGTTGAGATTTCGCTGAACGTTAGCTCGGCGATCGAGAGTGTCGAAGCTCTTGTTTATCTTGCACGCAAGAATAAGAAAGGGACGGTCACACCGCGAAATGGGGTCGCATTGTGACACTTGTCCAGAATGATTTACGAGTCAGACATTTGTGACATAAGCTGCAGACGAAATTCCGCGGCGGGTCTTGCCGCGTCTAGTCGGGACGAGGATGAGCGTGGATTCGCAAGCAATCTCTCTGGTCCGGTCGAGCTTCAAATCCGTCGCTGCGGTAGAAGATGGTCCGGAACGGCTCGCCCGTACCTTCTATTCGATCCTGTTCGCTCGATCGCCCGAAACCCGGGAGTTCTTTCCGGCAGCGATGGATGTGCAGCGTGACCGGCTTGTCAGCGCTATCGCTCACGTCGTCGAACGCCTCGACGAGTCCGACGCGATACTCGAGTACCTCGCGCACCTCGGCCGCGATCACCGCAAGTACGGCGTCACCGACGAGCACTACACGGCAGTCGGCAATGCCCTGATCGAAGCACTCGAGACTTTCGGTGGCGCCGAAATGTGGACAGACGAGGTCGACAGCGCGTGGCGCAACGCGCTCGCGATCATCTCGGCAGCGATGATGGACGCCGCCAACGCGGAAGACGGTCCGCCCGCGTGGAGTGCCACGGTCATCGAATGCCGCCCGGTCATCAAGGGCGTCGCCGTCGTGCGGCTGCAACTCGACCAGACGATGGAGTACCGCGCCGGTCAGTACGTCAGCGTGCAGGTCGCCGCGAGGCCACGGATGTGGCGCTACCTCTCTCCGGCCACGCCGTACGACGGGACCGGAATCCTCGAGTTCCACATCCGCCAGGTCACCGGCGGGTGGGTCAGCCCGGTCATGGTGAACCAGACCGCTGTCGGTGACACCTGGGTGGTTGGTTCGCCCATCGGTGCCTTGGGGATTCCGGAGAACTCCAAGGACCTTCTGATGATCGCGTCGGGAACCGGAGTGGCTCCGCTGCGCGCTCAGATACTCGAGCTGATCCGACGCGGCAACACCCGCAAGGTCCAACTGTTCTACTCCGGACAGCATCCGTGCGATCTCTACGACCTTCCACATCTGTGGAAGCTGGCAGAGAAGTACCCGTGGCTCACGATCATCCCGGTCTCCGAAGAAGACGAGAATCCGTGGTGGCACACCGAAGCGGAGCCACTGCCGCCGATCGGCATGAAGCGGCGCATCGTCGGCAAGGTCGGTAAGGTCGTGACCTCGTTCGGGGACTGGGCGGGTTACGACATCCAGGTCGTCGGCAGCGAATCCATGGTCAACAGCACCAAATTCAGGCTTCGCGCAGTGGGCATCGACGTCGATACCGTTCGCAACGACCCGACGTACTGACCGTCAGTACGGATCGAACTGAATGACCTCGGCCGGCGTTCCGGCCTCGATCAATCGATCACGCGTCGACCGAACCATGGCCGCCGATCCGCACACCAAGACCTGATGTTCGGTGAACGCACCGTACGACGCGACGACGTCGGCGAGCGTGCCTTCGATGAGATGATCGTCGCCGAATCCGATGTCGACGTTCAACCGGTCGAACCATCCGTCGGGCGGGCCGCCGTCGGAGAGATCTTCGACGACAGGAATGGGCTGCAACCACGGAAACTGGTCGGCGAGCAGCCACAGCATGTCCGCAGCGTAGAGATCACGAAGCGTTCGGCCACCGAAGAAGAGGTACACCTGCGGCGGGTTCGGGGTCTGAGCCAGATCGAGAATGATCGACCGGAGTGGGGCCAAACCGGTTCCGCCCGCGACCATGATGACGGTGGGGCCGTTCTCGTCGACGGACAGGTTGCCGCGCGGGTCGAGGATCTGCCAGACGTCACCAGGCTGGGTGTCCTTGACTATCGAACCGCTGACCCAACCACCGGGAACCGTCTTGACGTGAAACTCCAACTTCCCGTCGTGTGAGGGAGGCAGTGCGGGGGAGAGTCGACGGAGCAACCGCGAATTCTGCGGGACGCTGACGTCGACGTACTGGCCCGGTCGGAACGGGACGACGTCGCCGACAAGACGAACAACCGCCAGATCCTCACGGAGACGGTGATGTTCGACGACTGTGCTCGACCAGGTTCGCTGGGCCATGAAAGTTCTCCTGTAGTCAGTAGAGCGGGTCGTGCCGGATCTGGTCGAGCGGAGTTCCGCCGGCACGCAAGGCGTAGACGGTTGTCTTGATCATCGACGGTGACCCCGAGATCTGCACCTGGCGGTCGGCCCACGAGCCGAACTGCGCGACCACTTTTCCGATCGGTCCGATCAGCCGGCTGTGCATTCCGAACGGTGGTTCGAGCACCGGTCCGTTGTGCCACCAAGGGTTTTCGGGTTCTTCGGAAACCGGTACGACGGTCAACCACGGGTTGCTGAGCGAGATGTGCCAGAGGGTTTCGAGGTCGTAGAGATCGCACGGATAGCGGCCGCCGACGAACAGGTGCACGCGCGGGTTGTGCGCGCGTTGAGACATTTCCATCACCTGTGCCCGCAGTGGAGCGATACCGGTGCCGGACCCGATCATGAGAACGTCACGGTCGCTGGTGAAGTCGACCTCGAGACCGCCGAGGGGAGTGGACATGACCCAGCGGTCACCGACGTTGGTTTCGCTGACGATCGCGGGGCTGACCCATCCTCCCGACACCTTGCGGATGTGGAACTCGAGCTGACCGAAAGGGTTGGTCGGAATCGCCGGTGAGTAATACCGCCACATTTTCGGGCGCTGGGGAATCTGAACACCTACGTATTGCCCCGCCCCGTACGGAATGGGTGGGTCGGCTTCGAGGCGCACAATCGCCAGATCGTCGAGGACTCGTTCGTGGCTGACCACGGTTGCGCCCCAGAGCGCCGGGGTCGTATCGGATTCGGCGCCGTCGGCCATCGTGCCGACGACGAGGTCGGTGAACTGAGACCAGGCCTCGTCCAGCTCCGGCGTCCACTTGTAGCGGCTGTGCGCGCTCGTGCCGTACATCGACCGAACCGCGCGCTTCAGAGCGACGCCGGCGGCCTCGTAGTGCTCACGCTCGACGCCGTAGCGACGGTGGTCGCGGCCGAGTTGGGTGAGGAACTTCCGGATCCGACGATGCTGGGGAAGGTTCTTGACGACGAACTCGATCGCTCTGAAGAAACGGTGGCCCTGCGATTCCATCCCGGCCGGGAACAATGAGCGGTACAGAGGATGTTCCGCAAAGAGGCCGGTGTAGAACACTGCCGAGAAGTGCGCACGGCTCTCTTCGTCGTCGGTCAGAGAATCGAGGCTGGATTGCAGACGGGCGATCACTGTCGGATCCAATCCATCCCCCTTTCGCACCAGCTGCAACTCTCGCCACAATTCTAGTACGGCTCAAAATGTGACCTACGAAACCAACTCGGCCTGGCGAAAACAAACTTGAGCGGAATAGACTCAAGTTTGTCCGCGTTGAGCATATTGACACAGTCGCAATACCAACCGGTCGCGGCTCTTCCCGTTCGACTTCGCCAGAAAGGTGACAAGTGGACTCGTTCACACCAACAACCAAGACCCAGGCTGCGATGACGGCTGCACTGCAGTCGGCGTCGTCGGCGGGTAATCCCGATATCCGGCCTGCCCATCTGCTGGTCGCATTGCTCGACCAGACCGACGGTATCGCTGCCCCACTACTCAAAGCTGTAGGCGTCGACCCCACGGTCGTACACCGTGAAGCACAGGCAATCGTCGATCGCCTGCCCAAGACAACCGGCGCAAGCTCCACCCCGCAACTCGGGCGTGAGGCACTCGCGGCACTCACTGCTGCTCAGCACCTCGCCACCGAGATGGACGACGAATACGTCTCCACCGAGCACGTCCTCTACGGACTGGCCGGCGGCGACTCCGACGTCGCACAGTTGCTCGTACGGCATGGCGCCACCCAGGACGCATTGCGTGAAGCCTTCACCACCGTCCGCGGCAGCGCTCGCGTCACCAGCCCGGAGCCCGAGGGCACCTACCAAGCGCTGGAAAAGTACTCCACCGACCTCACCGAAGCCGCACGAAGCGGCAAGCTCGACCCGGTGATCGGTCGCGACACCGAGATTCGCCGTGTCGTGCAGGTGCTCTCGCGTCGTACCAAGAACAACCCGGTACTCATCGGTGAGCCCGGCGTCGGCAAGACCGCGATCGTGGAGGGCCTTGCCCAACGCATCGTCGCGGGTGACGTCCCGGAATCGCTGCGAGGCAAGACCGTCGTGTCCCTGGATCTCGGGTCCATGGTCGCCGGTGCCAAGTTCCGCGGTGAATTCGAAGAACGCCTCAAGGCTGTCCTCGACGACATCAAGAACAGTGCCGGACAGGTCATCACCTTCATCGACGAGTTGCACACCATCGTCGGCGCCGGAGCCACCGGTGAATCCGCGATGGACGCAGGCAACATGATCAAGCCGATGCTCGCCCGTGGTGAGCTACGGCTGGTCGGTGCGACCACACTCGAGGAGTACCGCAAGTACATCGAGAAGGACGCAGCACTCGAGCGTCGTTTCCAGCAGGTGCTCGTCGGTGAGCCCTCGGTCGAGGACACCATCGGTATCCTGCGCGGCCTCAAGGAGCGCTACGAGGTGCACCACGGCGTGCGCATCACCGACTCCGCGTTGGTGGCGGCTGCCGCGCTGTCGGACCGCTACATCACGTCGCGGTTCCTGCCGGACAAGGCCATCGACCTCGTGGACGAAGCCGCATCGCGACTTCGTATGGAGATCGACTCGCGTCCCGTCGAGATCGACGAGGTGGAACGCACGGTTCGCCGACTCGAAATCGAAGAAGTGGCACTCGAGAAGGAAACCGACGACGCGTCCAAGGCTCGGCTCGAGAAGCTGCGTCAGGAACTCGCGGACGACCGCGAAAAGCTCAATCAGCTCAGCACCCGCTGGCAGAACGAAAAGCAGGCCATCGACTCGGTGCGCGTGCTGAAGGAACAGCTCGAGACCTTGCGAGGAGAGTCCGAACGCGCTGAGCGTGACGGCGATCTGGGCAAGGCAGCCGAGTTGCGCTACGGCCGTATCCCGGCGCTCGAGAAGGAACTGGAAGAGGCAGCAGCCGCTTCCGGAGCTGCCTCCGACGGTGACGTGATGCTCAAGGAAGAGGTCGGGCCCGACGACGTCGCAGACGTGGTCGCAGCCTGGACCGGAATCCCCGCCGGCCGGATGATGGAAGGCGAAACCGAGAAGCTACTCCGCATGGAGTCCGAACTCGGCAAGCGCGTCGTCGGCCAGACCGACGCCGTCGTCGCCGTCTCGGATGCGGTTCGCCGCGCCCGAGCAGGTGTCGCCGACCCCAATCGGCCCACCGGTTCCTTCCTGTTCCTCGGCCCGACCGGCGTGGGTAAGACGGAGCTCGCCAAAGCCTTGGCGGACTTCCTCTTCGACGACGAGCGCGCGATGATCCGCATCGACATGAGCGAATACGGTGAGAAGCACTCGGTGGCCCGACTCGTCGGTGCTCCTCCGGGATACGTCGGCTACGAAGCCGGTGGCCAGCTCACCGAAGCAGTTCGACGACGCCCGTACTCCGTGGTCCTCTTCGACGAGGTCGAGAAGGCACACCCGGACGTGTTCGACGTCCTGCTTGCAGTGCTCGACGAAGGCCGACTGACCGACGGTCAAGGCCGCACGGTGGACTTCCGCAACACCATCTTGATCCTGACCTCCAACCTGGGATCCGGTGGCACGCGGGAGCAGGTCATGGATGCGGTACGCCACGCGTTCAAGCCGGAGTTCATCAACCGTCTCGACGACGTGGTCATCTTCGACTCGCTCTCCGAGGAGCAGTTGGAGCACATCGTGGACATCCAGCTCGAGCAGTTGCAGAAGCGTCTGGCTGCGCGTCGTCTCACCCTCGAGGTGAACGGTGCGGCTCGGATGTGGCTCGCAGTGCGCGGCTACGACCCGCTGTACGGCGCTCGGCCATTGCGTCGACTCGTTCAGCAGTCGATCGGCGACCAGCTCGCCAAGCTGCTCCTGGCCGGCAAGGTCCAGGACGGCGACACCGTGCACGTCGGTGTCAGCGAGGACGCAGATCAGTTGGTTCTCTCCTGATTCGGTAAGCGGAATGCCCCGTCGATCCACTTGGATCGGCGGGGCATTCGCATTTTGTTCTACCCTGGATGGCTGGATGCTCGAACCGGGGACGAGTGCACCCGCGCCTCTCCGAACGACTTCGACGCTCTTTCGTCCCAACCGAAGGTGAGCCAGGCATGACCGATCAGAACGATCCGCGTAACTCGGGTGGGCCGCGCCGTGAGGATCCCGAGGCGACCGAGGTGTGGGGGCGTACGCCCGACCAGCCGACGGAGCAGTACGGGACGGTGTCCGGCCAGAATCCGAACCAGCCGACGGAGTATTTCGGTCAGCAGCCGGGGTCACAGCAGTATCCGGGGGCACAGCAGTATCCCTACGGGGGCCCGGATCAGAACACGGAGTACTTGGGGCAGCAGGGTCAGCAGGGGCAGCAGCCGAATCCCACTCAGGCGTTCCCTGCCTACAACCCGCAGTTCGATCCGCAGGCGCCGCCGCCTGGTGCGACGCAGGCCTATCCGCCGTACACCGCTCAGCAGTACGGGAACCCGGATCAGTACGGGAACACGCAGCAGTACGGAAATACACAGCAGTATCCGGTTGCCGGTGGTGGCGGTGGAGTTCCGCCGGAACAGCCGTTCATCGACGATGGATCGTCGGGCGGCGGTAAGAAGCGCAAGCTCGCGACGTGGGTGGCCGCCGGTGTGGTCGGGATCCTGGTTGCCGTGATCGCGATCATCGCGTTCTCGGCGTTCGGCTCGAACGACAAGGGCACCCAGACCGCTTTCGTTCCCCCGACCACCACGACGCAGGCGCCGACCACGACACCGCCGAAGGCCAGCACCACGGCGCCGACTCCGACGACGGATTCTCCGCTCAGCCAGCTTCCAGGCGGGCTCGGCGAAGTCATCGGTGACGCCGGGGGAGCCGTCGGCACCGTGAAGTCGAACGACGGCGGCACGTTGGTCATCGATTCGATCGGGGGTTCGCAGGTGACGATTCTGACCACCGCGGACACCACGCTCATCGCGCTCAACCGCGCCACCATCGCCGATCTGCAACCGGGAGACAACATCGTCGTGGACGGAACGCCAGTGGAGAACGGCACGATGACCGCCAACACGATTCTGAGTACGTCGCTGCCGAAGTTCGGCAACTGAGTCGTTCACGACACATCGGGCGAGTCCACCAGGGTGTCGCGGGAGGTTGAGGCCGCGAGTCGCTACCCTGGAGGGTGATGACTGGAATGTGGTTCGGACTGGCAGCAATTGCACTCGCAGGCGCGGGTGCGCTTCTGTACGTCGACAGGACGAGGCGAGATCAATCCGGGCGAGTGCGTCAGATCTGGGCCAAGGCGCAGGGTTACACGTACACGGCCACTGACGATCAGCTGGCAGGCGAATGGCACCGCGCGGTCATGGCCAAACAGGACTACCTGACTGCTACCGACGTCGTCCGCGGCCGCCGTCGCGGAGAACAGTTCGTGCTGTTCGATCTGGAAGAGACCGCAACCATCGTGGCTGTTCGCCGCGAGATCGGGTCGGACGTCGACATCGATCTTCGGTTGAAGTCGACGGCTCCGCCCAAGGACGGCGACCTGAACCTGTTGGGTGCGATCGGTTCCCGGGTGGTTTTTGCAACGGACCTCGAGATTGCTCGTCGCGTCTGTGATCAGCGCATGGTGGCGTTCACCGAATCGGTTCCGCCGTCGATCAGCATGCTGTGGAGCGAAGGGCAGTGGACGCTCGGTTCGCTTCCGGTGACCAGTAACGGCCGGGACTGGGACGCGGCAATCGAGTCGGTTGCGCGCCTGTCCGGCATTCTGCATGTCCTGCCTCCCGTCACCGATCCCAACGAACTCGAGGTCGATCACGATCCGAGCCGCCCGCGGCCGGGCGCCGAGAAGTCTCGCCCAACTCCGGATCCGGTAGAACAGCCCCGTTCGCGTCAAGAGCAGCCGCCCCGTGACGCTCCGCCGCGTGAATTTGCCCCGCGTGAGTCCGCACCGCGTGAGTCCGCACCGCGTGAGCCCGCACCGCGGGAATCTGCGCCACGTCCGGATCAATCGCTGCGCAAGCCCGAGGCGGCTGACAAGCCGGCTCAGCGCCCGGCGTCGCAGCGCTCGGGCACAATTCGCCCGGTCGACTGACCTTTAAGGTTCCCGTCCAGGCGCGATAACCACTAGCGTGGCCGGTATGTCGACTTCCCACTCGGATCGCCCTGTGCGTCCCGTTGCCCTGGTGACCGGACCTACCTCTGGTCTCGGCGCCGGTTTCGCCAAGAAATACGCCTCCCTCGGATACGACCTGGTTCTCGTCGCACGTGACGAGGTCAGATTGCACGACCTCGCGTCCGAGTTGAAGACGATGTTCGGCACCGAGTCGGAGATTCTGGTTGCCGATCTCGCGTCGGAGGCCGGACGCGACACGGTCGCGCTTCGTTTGGAGAAGGGCGTCGAGGTGTTGGTGAACAACGCCGGATTCGGTACCTCCGGCGAGTTCTGGACCGCCGATCCGGCGCTCCTTCAGTCTCAACTCGACGTCAACGTCACCGCCGTGATGCGGCTGACCCGTGCGGCGCTGCCCAGCATGATCGCGTCGGCGCACGGAACGATTGTCAACGTCGCGAGCGTCGCTGGCCTGCTGTCCGGCCGCGGTTCGACGTATTCGGCAAGCAAGGCATATGTCATCTCGTTCACCGAAGGGCTGTCCGGCGGGTTGGCCGGGACGGGAGTGCGCGTGCAGGCGTTGTGCCCGGGCTTCATTCGCACCGAGTTCCACGAGCGTGCGGGCATCGAGATGTCCACGATCCCCAAGCCGATGTGGCTGAGCGTCGACCAGGTGGTTGCGGCGTCGATGAAGGATCTCGGTGACGACAAGGTCATCAGTATTCCGGGATTCCAGTACAAGGTCCTCACGACGGCCGGGCGTCTCGTTCCCAAGGGGCTGGTTCGCCGGCTGACCAACATCGTCGGACGTGGCCGCGGGCGGACGTAGCCCAGAGACGGAAGCCGGACGTAGCTCAGAGGCGGAAGCCGGACGTAGCCCAGAGGCAGAAGCCGAACACAAGGCAGTGGTCGGTAGGCTGAGCACTCATGAGCGATCGTGAGGATTTGGCTGCGCTGGTGCGCGAATTGGCTGTTGTACACGGAAAGGTGACGTTGTCCTCGGGCAAGGAAGCCGATTACTACGTCGACCTTCGCCGCGCGACACTTCACCACAAGGCAGCGCCGCTGATCGGCTCGCTGCTGCGTGAACTGGTCGCGGACTGGGATTTCGACGCCGTCGGCGGTTTGACGATGGGCGCCGATCCGGTCGCTATGGCGGTGATGCACGCTCCCGGCCGACCGATCGATGCGTTTGTCGTCCGCAAGGCTGCGAAGGCCCACGGGATGCAGCGCCAGATCGAGGGCCCGGACATCGTCGGCAAGCGTGTCCTGGTTGTCGAGGACACGACCACGACGGGCAATTCGCCGTTGACAGCAGTGAAGGCCCTGCGCGAGGCAGGGGCCACCGTGGTCGGAGTCGCTACGGTCGTCGATCGCGCGACGGGTGCGGATGCGGTGATCGGTGCCGAGGGCGTCGAGTACCGCTCGCTGCTGGGCCTGGAAGATCTGAACCTGAGCTGACGCCCCGTGAGTGGTTAAGGAGTCCCTGCACTCCTCAACCACTCACAGGGGTCAGTCGCCTACGGTGACGGCGAGTGCTTCGTCGACGCTGTGCGGCGCGGGATCGTGGTCGTCGACGTGAGCGAGAACCTTACGTCCGCTCGACAGGACGAATACGGCGGCGAGGGTGAGCACCGCGCCGACCCAGAACGGCATGTGGACGTTGGACTCGCCGAGCTTGCCGGCTACCCACGGAGCAGCGGCGCCGCCGACGAATCGAACGAAGCTGTACGCAGCCGAGGCGGTCGACCGCTCCACGGGTGCCGAGATCATGACGGTTTCGGTGATGAGTGTGTTGTTCACGCCGAGGAACAAACCGGCGAGGACGACACCCACGATCAAGACGATCTTGTTCTCGGTGAAGAGCGCCATCATGCCCAGGTCGAGTGCGAACAGGGTCAGTGCCAGCATCATCATCGGCAGGGTGCCGAAGCGTCGTTGCAGGCGAGGGGCGAGGAAAACCGACGAGATCGCCAGCATCAGGCCCCAACCGAAGAAGATGAATCCGATCGGGTACGCCCCCATGTCGAGGGGGAACGGCGTGTACGCGAGCAGCGTGAAGAATCCGTAGTTGTAGAGCAGCGCGGTGATGGCAACGGTGAGTAGCCCGCGGTGCCGCAACGCCTGGAAGGGCGCAGCGATGGACGTGTGGTGTTCGGGCTTGGGTGCGCTCGGAAGCATCACCACGATGAGAATGAAGGCGACCGCCATCAGGGCTGCGACGCCGAAGAACGGTGCGCGCCAGCTGATGTCACCGAGAACTCCGCCGACCAACGGGCCGACTGCGATACCGATGCCCAGTGCAGCCTCGTACAGGATGATCGCCCGTGCCACGCCGCCGCTGGCCGCGCCGACGATTGCCGCGAGCGCCGTTGCGATGAACAGTGCATTGCCGAGTCCCCAGCCCGCACGGAATCCGACGATCTGGCCGATGGTGCTGGAAGCGCCTGCCAGAGAAGCGAACACGATGATGATGGCAAGGCCTGCAAGAAGTGTTTTCTTGGCGCCGATGCGGCTGGACACCACACCGGTGATGAGCATGGCCACGCCGGTGACGAGCATGTAGCTGGTGAACAGCAGCGAAACCTGCGACGGTGTGGCGTCGAGTTGTTCGCCGATCGGTTTGAGGATCGGATCGACCAATCCGATGCCCATGAAGGCGATGACGCTGGCAAAGGCTACCGCCCACACCGCTTTCGGTTGTTTCAGGAGGCTCGGCGGAGCCTCGTTCTGGTGCGTTGATGTCGCGGTCGTGTTGCTCACGGCCACCTCCTTTTTCAGTGGTGGGTATTTCAGCTGGGATCGGAAGTCTTGATGATGGACCGCAATTCGGCCAATCCGTCGGCCAGTTTCTTGATCTGCTCGGGCCCGAGTTCGACGAAGTGGGGGACTAGAGCGTCGGCGATCTCGTTTCGACCGTCGTTCAAGATCTTTCGTCCCTTGTCCGTCATGGCCACTCGAACTGCCCGGGCGTCCTCGGGGTCGACGCGGCGTTCGACGTAACCGTTCTCGCCGAGTTTGCGCAGTAGTGCAGTGGCAGAGGGCTGCGAGCTTCTGTCGAGTCGAGCGAAATCGCTGATCCGCATTTCGCCGTATTCCTCGAGTAACGAGAGTGCGCGCAGCCAGGCGCGTGGGTACTGATCGGATGCGAAGGAGCCTGCCAGCTTCGCGAAGCGGTGCGTATTGCTCACGAGGTCGACGAGTAGTTCGTGCAGTTGCTGTTCTTCGTCTGTCACGAAGAATATTATTGCATAGGTTAACTATGTAAATCAACGAGTCCGTGGAAGGTGGTCCGTCACGGCGGTGGCTACCAGCGACGGCACATCGAGGTCGGGTGCGACGAGTGCGAGGCTTCGATTTGCCGCCAGCACTGCGATGCCGTGGGTTCCGGTCCAGATGTTCAACGCAGATGTGGTGGGATCGGAGGCGTCGGCCTCTTCGGTCAGGGATTGCAGGGCGGCGAAGAGTGGGAGAGAAGACTCTCGGAGGTTGCTGCCTGCGCCCTCGAGGAGGTCGTGGCGAAACATCAACTCGAACATCGCCGGTCGCTCCTGGGCGAATGACACGTATTCGATTGCTGCCGAGATCAATCGGCTACGAGCGGGTTGTTTGCCGGCGAGGACGGGATCGAGTCTGTCGGCGAGATCGCGCAGGCCGTGTGAGGCAATTGCGGCTAGCAGGCTGTTGTGGGTCGGAAAGTATCTCCGCGGGGCGCCGTGCGACACGCCCGCCCGACGCGCTATCTCCCGTAGCGTCAGGTCTGTGGCGCCGTCGGCATCGAGAATCTCGACGCCGGTGGCGACGAGTGTTTCGCGAAGGCTGCTGACAGTCATGGAAGACAGTGTCTACTATTCTCGTCGTAGACACTGTCTACTAGACGGAAAAGGTGATGCCCTGTGCTCTATTGGCTGTTCAAATACGTCCTGATCGGCCCGGTCCTCTGGCTGTTCGGGCGGCCGACGATCGAGGGTCAGCACCACATCCCCAAGAAAGGGCCGGTGATTCTCGCCGGTAACCATCGGGCAGTCGTCGACTCGTTCTTCCTGGTTCTCATGGTGCGCCGACGCATCACCTTCGTCGCGAAGAGTGAATATTTCACCGGGACCGGTGTGAAGGGCGCGATGCAGCGCTGGTTCTTCGGTGGGGCCGGTCAGGTGCCGATCGACCGTAGCGGCGCCGACGCCTCCCGTGCGGCGTTGGACACGGCCATCGGGATTCTCGACAAGGGTGGTGTCTGGGGGATCTACCCCGAGGGAACACGATCACCCGACGGTTGCCTGTACAAGGGAAAGACCGGAGCGATTCGAGTTGCCTTGGAAACCGGGGCGCCGGTCATTCCCGTCGTCGTACACGGCGGCGACGCAGTCAACCCGCCGGGTACGCGGATGTGGCGCTTCAGCAAGGTCCGGATCACGGTAGGGGAGCCGATCGACTTCTCTCGGTACCGCGAACTTCGTGGCTACCAGGCCGTCGTGCGTGCGGCGACGGACGAATTGATGGCAGTGCTCTGTGACCAGTCGGGGCAGGAATACGTCGATGTCTACGGCGCGGACGTCAAATCCGGCGATGCCGCCTGAGTGACACAGTACGGTCGCTGTTGGACGTGTAACCAACAGGAGGATTGTGATGGCGGGCAAGTGGGGCATCGAGCACGCAGTTTTTGCGGCGGCGACGGCAGCGACAGTGGTCGGGGCAGTAGTCGGTAACGAGCGGGTTCAGCAGATCGCGAAGCCGTTGATCGCACCCGCTCTGGCCGCCCGAGTGCTGCGCAAGCGCTCGGAGACGGAAACTGCCGATACCGCACTGCTTCTGGCCGGTCTCGCCGCTGCAACTGTCGGCGACGTGTTCATGATCGACCCGGACAACGATGCTCGTCTGATCAAGGGCGCGTCCTCGTTCGCGGTGATGCAGGCCAGTTACTCGGCGCTCCTGCTGCGGCGCGGCGCTCGGCCGACCCGCGCTGCCCTGCGGCCCCGCATCAGCGGTTGGTCGACGGCGTCCGGACTGCTCCGTGCCAAGGCCCCGAGCGTGTCGACGCCGCTCACCGGATACGGATTGATGTTGGGAACCACCTCGACGTTGTCGGCGGACCCCGCTCTGGCACCGCAGTCAAAGGCCGTGCTCGACGTAGTCGTCCCGAACAAGGATCGACGCTCCTGGCTCGGATTGGGCGGAGTGCTCTTCACCGCATCCGACGGACTGATCGTGGTGCGTCGTCTGTTCATCCGCGGGACCGCCGGCCGCGCTGCTGCCGAGGGTGTGATCCTGGCGTCGTACGCGGGAGCGCAGCTGATGCTGGTGGAAGGCATGTTGGCGCTGGGACGCAAGAAAAGCGTCTAGTCCTTCACGGGCACAGCATGATTCGGTCTCGGTTCTTCGGGTCCACCATGACGGTGACCGTGGATCCGGGAGTGATCTTGTCTTTGTACTCGGGTCGGATCTCGTACTCGATCCGGCCCGAGTACGAATCGGAACCTGGAACCGTGAGGTGGAGTGCGAGCTTGGCCAATTCGCCGTCGACGGTTCGGCGCAGGGGCGTGACGGTGTCGATTCGTGCCCACCCTTCGAGGCCGTGCTTTTCGAGTTTGCGCTCGGCGCGGGTCGGGCGGTTGGCCCATGCCATTCCGAATCCGAGAACCGAGCCGAAAGCGGCGAGCAGCCCGCCGATCTGATAGGGCAGCGTGCCAGGCGGAGTGTGCTCGACCAGCCATCCGAGCCACACGGCGAGCACGATCAGATACCCCACCGCGATGAAACATACGGTGTGTACGACGCGACGGTGATTCATCAGATTTCCTCCACATCCAGGATAGCCTGACCGGATGAGCGAACCGAACGTCTTCATCACCGGTGCTGCGGCTGGAATCGGGCGGGAGACGTCGCTGTTGTTCGCGCGCAACGGATACCGCGTCGGCGCGTTCGACATCGACGACGCCGGCCTTGCCTCCTTGAAGGCCGAGATCGACGGTTTCGGCGGCAGCGTCGTGACGGGTGTCCTGGATGTCACCGATCCGGCGGGATGGGCGCAGTGTCTGGCCGATTTTGCCGGGGAGTCCGGGCGTCTGGACATCCTGATCAACAATGCGGGCGTGCTCTCGTCGGGACGGTTCGAGGATATTTCTCTTGCGGCGCATCGCCGAATGGTCGACATCAACATCACCGGCACCCTCAACGGCACGCACACGGCTTTCCCGTACCTCCGCGATACCGTCGGCGCCCAGGTGGTCAATCTGTGCTCCGCTTCGGCGATCTACGGCCAGCCCGAACTGGCGACGTACGGTGCAACCAAGTTCGCGATCCGCGGCCTGACCGAGGCGCTCGATCTGGAATGGGCACAGCGCGACATCCGTGTTCTCGCGCTCTGGCCGTTGTTCGTCCAGACCGCGATGGTCACTGGAATGGACACCGGAGCCACCAGATCGTTGGGTATCAAGCTGACTGCAACCGACGTCGCGCAGGAACTGTGGGCGGCCACACGCGGCGCCGGACGGATGCACAAGGTTCACTACCCGGTCGGAACTCAGGCGAAGCTCTTCCTCAGCGCGTCGCGGTTCTCGCCCGCGTGGCTCTCACGGCTGATGAACAAGCGCGTCACCAGCACTTAGTCGACCACACGATAGAGTGCACTGTCGGCTGTTGCTGGGCCAAGATGACGTGTGTGGAGGTAGTCGGGTGGTTCGTGTTCGGGTGGGGTTCGTCTTGTTGGGCGTCGGGTCGGCGCTCGTGCTCGCAGGGTGCAGCGGGGAGGCGGATTCAGCGCCGACCGTAGCGGCGCAGCCCAGTTCGTCCACCACTACCGCAGTGCCGACGACAACCACCACCGTCGCGCCCGTCGTCCCCACGACCACCGAACCACCGACCACGACGCTGCCACCGACGACGACACTCACGGACGTGCAGTTCGAGCGCAACGAGTCGTACTACTTCACCACTCCAGACGGAAACTTCCAGTGCGGCATCATCAAGTTGCCCACCAGAATCGAAGCCGGGTGCGAGGGAACGACCACTCCCGTTCCGCCGCGGCCGGAGAGCTGCATGGTCAACTGGGGCAACGGTATTCGCGTCACCGACGAGGGTGAGGGTGCTTTCATGTGTTCGGGCGGAGAGGTGTACACCTCTGGCGGCCCCGACGCCGATCCGGTGTTGGCGGCCGGTCAACCGCTGAGCAAACTGGGTTTCACCTGTACGACCACCGCGACAGACGTCTCGTGTGTCAACGATCAGACCACGCACGGCTTCACCGTGGCTGCAGATTCCAACGAGGTGTTCTGATGACCGAAGTCGCAGCTGACGACGTGTCCGGCGGGGCCAGTGAACCGGGACCCACCGAGTGGGGCGAGAATCCCAACGGCGTCGGACCCTGGGCCGAGGAGCACGACACGGAAGCGCCGACCGACGCGCGCTACGACCCGGTACTTCTGGCCGAGGGTGATCGTCGAAACGTCTTGGACGAGTATCGGTACTGGACGCGGGAAGCGATCGTCGAGGACATCGACTCGCGCCGTCACACGATGCATGTCGCCATCGAGAACTTCGCGCACGACGCCAACATCGGCACGGTGGTCCGCACGGCCAACGCGTTTGCCGCGGCCGCGGTCCACATCGTGGGGCGTCGGCGCTGGAATCGGCGGGGCGCCATGGTGACCGATCGATACCAGCACATCGTTCACCACGCAGACATCAGCGAGCTCGTCGAGTACGCCCGTGAGAATTCACTCACGATCGTGGCCGTCGACAACACCCCGGGGTCGGTGCCGCTGGAAACGGCAAGCCTGCCGCGGGAGTGCATCCTGCTGTTCGGTCAAGAAGGCCCCGGAGTGACCGATCATGCGAAAGAGGTTGCGTCCATGACGGTCTCGATCGCACAATTCGGTTCGACTCGCAGCATCAACGCCGGTGTCGCGGCCGGCATCGCGATGCACGCGTGGGTACGTGAGCATGCCGATCTCGCCGATTCCCGCTGATCTCGCTCGCGAATTCCGGCTAGCGTGTAGCGCCTCGACCAGACAGGATAGGTAGTTATGCAGGAAGTGTGGGCAGAGCGGGCCGATGCGGCTGAGGGCGCGATAGTCAGTCGTCACCTTCGGCGCCTGTGGGGAATGCCCCGGACAGCACTCGGCGTGGTTGCCTGGCCTGCTGTTCGACGCGAGCGGATGTTCAAGCCGTGGCACTACTGGTGGCAAGCGCACCTGCTCGATACTGCGATCGACGCACTCGAACGTGACCCGACCCCCAAGCGTCGTCGCCGGGTCGCGAAGGTTGCCCGCAGTGTGCGGGTCCGCAACGTCTCGGCGTGGACCAACAACTACTACGACGACATGGCGTGGCTGGGCCTCTCGCTCGAACGTGCGCAACGCATGTTCTCGGTCGATCACCGAACCGCGGTTCAGGCGCTCGAATCGCAACTCTTCGATTCGTGGTCCCCGGCCGACGGCGGCGGTATTCCGTGGTGCAAAGGCTCCGATTTCTACAACACACCGGCAAACGGACCCGCCGGAATCATGCTGGCGCGCACCGGAAAACTCTGGCGTGCGCAGGCAACGGCCGACTGGATCGACGAGACACTGCGGGATCCGGACTCCGGACTGATCTTCGACGGTATCCGCCGCGACGGCACCCTCGAGCGCGCGATCTATTCGTACTGTCAGGGCGTCACGCTGGGGTTGGAAACCGAGTTGTCGACACGATTGGGCGAACCGCGCCACCGCGAGCGAGTCCACAAACTCGTCGACGCCGTGTACGACGGCATGACCGAGTACGGAGTCATCACGGGCGGTGGCGGAGGCGACGGCGGACTGTTCAACGCAATCCTGGCTCGCTACCTCGCGTTCGTGGTGGTGAACCTGTCCTGGGAGACTCACGAGGACCTGCGAGCGCGCGAACTCGCAGCGCAGATCGTTCTGTCCTCCGCGGAAGCGGCCTGGAACAACAGACTGCAGATCGAAGGTCTGCCGCTGTTCGGGCACGACTGGACCAAGGATGCTCAGTTGCCGAGTCTGTCCGGCGACATCGCCACCTTCGCCGCCGGAACCGTGCGCTCGTCGAGCGTGCCCGAGCGAGACCTCTCGGTGCAGGTAGGTGGGTGGATGCTCATGGAGGCGGCATTTGTCGTCTCGGCGGCTGGATACCCGCGTAAGCGTTAGGCTTTTTCCTCATGGAATCCCGGCACGTGGTCGACACGGACGGCGTACGTCTTCACGTCGATGTCGGTGGGGCAGGGGCGGACGTTCTGGTTCTCTCCGGCGGCCCGGGATGCGTTCACTATCTTGCTCACGACGAGCTGGTTCCGGAAGGAATGCGCGCGTGGTGCCCTGAGCCGCGCGGAGTCGGCCGGTCCGGTGGCGGCGCTCATACGATGGCGCAGGCCGTTGCGGACCTCGAACTCGTCCGACGCACGTTCGAGATCGACAGCTGGGTCGTGCTGGGGCACTCGTGGGGATCCGACTTGGCGGTGCGGTACGCACTCGACTGTCCGGAATCGGTGTCCGGCGTCGTCGGCATCGCGGGGCACGGCCTCCACAAGGACCGGACATGGTCGAAGCAGTACGAAGCGGGAATCGAGCCGGACCCGCAGATACCTTGGGAACCTGTTGTCTGGCAATCGCTTCAAGAATCGTTCATCGAATGGATCCATGAACCACAGCTGTTTCGGCAGTTGGCCGACTCACCAGTGCCCATGACATTTCTCGCGGCGGCCGACGACATTCGCCCGTCGTGGCCGTTGCAGCAACTGGCCGAGCTCGTGCCTAACGGTAGTTTCGAGGTCGTCGACGGTGTCGCGCACAACTTCTGGCAGTCTCACCCGCTCCTGTGGAGGAAGATCGTCACCGAGGCTTGTGCGGCGCACTCTCGGCTCTCCTGATTTCCACCAGGATCCGCTCCGCGACGGTCTGGTATCCCAGGCTCCGATTGACGGTCAGCATCGGGTGATTCTCCGCGTTCACCGTTGTGTAAATCTTTCGCAGGGAGGGAAATTCATCTGCCAATACAGACGCTTGTTGCTCCTTGACCCACTGAGCGAGACCGTGCCCGCGGTGCTGGGGAAGTACCACGGTGTCGTGCTGCGATGCGTGGGTGCTGTCATGTTCGTCCACCGTCACCACTGTCGCTGCGGCTACTTCGCCGACGCTGTCGTCGACCGCGCAGCACACCAGGAGGACTTGAGAGCCACCCGTCATCTTCTGTTCCCACGATCTGACCTCGTCGGCTCCCCAATTGCGTTCGGGCACCTGCAGTTCAGCGCCCGGCGCGTCGAGGAGTCGGTTCAAAGCCTCCGAGAAGGAGTGGATCAGCCCGTCCGGGGTTCGGTTGCGCCAACTGACGATTCGATAGCCGGGGCGAGCGCTGTGTGCGGTGGGAGCACTGAGGTGCTGGACCTGGTTGGCCAACCGAAGCAACACGCGGTGACCGTCGAACGATCGCAGGAAATGCTCGGCTGCGCTTCCGACGAGCGCCGTCACTCTGATTCTTCGCACGCCGAACCCGGCGATGTCGATCTCGACGAGTTCGGCAAGCGCTCGTCCCACCCCTCGTCGCTGCGCGTGGGGTGTCACGTACATCCGAAACTCTGCGAGATCGGCTTCGGCCGAGTTGCGTCGTGCCTGGGCGATGCCGAGGACCTCGTCGGTGCCGGCGTCGCGTGCAATCCAACGCCGTACATCGGCCGAATTGTTTTCGGCCTCGATCATTTCCATCAGCGCAGTCGCTGTCGGCGCAGTCCCGGACAGGTGACGTTGGCCTTCGGCGAACACCTCACACCACTGATGAAGAACAGTTGCTGTCGCTCCGGACGGTACGAACTCGGCTACAACTACGCGGCTCACCCATGTGACGATACCGACCTGCCCATCCTGAGTTGGAATCACGCGAACCCTAACCCTGTCGGACTGCGGCGGCAGTTGCCAGCATTCAGGCATGTCTGATTCTCCGCGCCAACTGAGCCTCAACGCGTTCATCCACCCCGCCGGTCATCACGAAGCGGCGTGGCGTCATCCGTGGACAACCCCGGAACGTCTGTTCGACGTCACGTATTTCCAGGAGATCGCTCGCACTGCTGAGGCGGCGAAGTTCGACGGAATCTTCTTCGCCGACGGTCCCGCGTTGCGCAGCGACGTCGAGCACGGTCCCGCAGGGACATTGGAGCCGATCACCTTGTTGACGGCCATTGCAGTGGCAACCGAGCGGATCGGATTGATCGCGACGGCGTCGACCACGTACTACGAGCCGTACAACCTGGCTCGGCTGTTCGCCTCGCTCGACCACATCTCGAACGGACGTGCTGGGTGGAACATCGTCACCACGGGTACGGATCTGGCTGCCGCGAACTTCGGGCTGGCCAAGCATCCGGACCACGGCGACCGGTATTCGCGTGCAAGGGAATTCGTCGACGCGGTGGTGCGGTTGTGGGACAGCTGGGAGGACGACGCGATCAGTCTGGACCGGGAGAACGGAATCTACGCGGACAGAAACAAGATTCACGAGATCAACTACGTCGGCCGGCATCTTCGGGTGCGGGGACCGTTCAACGCACCGCGAACGCCGCAGGGATACCCGGTGCTGGTGCAGGCCGGGGCGTCCAACGACGGTCGCGCGTTTGCCGGTCAGTATGCGGAGGCGATTTTCACAGCGCACCAGAGACTTTCCGATGCGCAGGCGTTCTACACCGACATCAAGTCGAGGGCTGCTCAGTTCGGGCGCAACCCCGATCATGTCAAGATCCTGCCCGGAATCAGCCCGTTCATCGGTGACACCGAGGAACAAGCCAAGGCGCTCGAGCGAGAATTCAACGAGTTGACTTCGCCGGAGTACGGGCTCGCGCAACTCGGTGCACTCACCGGGACCGATGTTCGGAATCTGGAACTGGATGCACCGGTTCCTGTCGAATTGTTCGCGGCGGCAGGTGATGTCACCGACAACAAGCAAAGCAGATTGCAGGTGATCGCCGGCATAGTCGAGCGTGAGCGTCCGACGGTTCGGGGACTGCTTCATCGTTTGGCGGGTGCGCGCGGACACCGGGTGTTTGCTGGAACCGCCGAGCAGGTGGCTGACACGATCGAGGAATGGTTCACCAGCGGTGCTGCTGACGGCTTCAACGTCATGCCGCCGTACTACCCGGGTGGACTCGAGATCTTCACCGAGCGTGTGGTCCCGATCCTGCAGGATCGCGGTCTTTTCCGGACCGAATACTCGGGTACGACCCTTCGTGATCATTTCGGTTTGCCGAGGCCCGAGAGCCAGTTCTCGGGTAGTGCCTCTGCAGTGCAGTAGGCCCGCCCGCTGTTGTCGATAATGACAATGGTTACCATTAAGGAATGAAGCAGCTACCGGTAACCGTGCTGTCCGGATTTCTGGGCGCAGGCAAGACCACACTCCTCAACCACATTCTCGCCAATCGCGATGGCCGGAGGGTCGCCGTCATCGTCAACGACATGAGCGAGATCAACATCGACGCGGCCCTCGTCGCGGGCCAGGGTCATCTCGACCGCACGGAAGAGAAGTTGGTCGAGCTGACCAACGGATGCATCTGCTGCACGCTGCGTGAGGATCTGATCGACGCCGTCGGCGCTCTCGCGCGAGAAGGACGGTTCGATCAGTTGGTGATCGAGTCCACCGGCATCTCCGAACCGATGCCGGTGGCGGCCACCTTCGACTGGGAATTCGAGGACGGATTCAGCCTCGGCTCGCTCGCGAAGCTCGACACCATGGTGACCGTGGTGGACGCGTCGACCTTCCTCGGCGAACTGGCAAAAGGCGAACGACTGGACGAGCGCAACCTCGAAGCCGGGGAGGGGGACGGACGCAGCATCTCCGATCTCCTGGTCGATCAGGTGGAGTTCGCCGACGTCATCTTGCTGAACAAAACCGACCTGGTGAGCCCGCGGGCGGCGGGAACCGTCGAGGCGACGCTTCGAAGGCTCAACCCCACTGCTCAGCTGATTCGGACCGACCACGGAAAAGTCACCCTCGATCGCGTCCTCGAAACCGGTCTCTACAACCCGGAACTGGCTGCGCAAGTACCCGGTTGGGACGAGGAGCTGGCCGGCGGGCACACCCCGGAAACCGAGGAATACGGAATACGCAGCGTCACGTATCGAGCCTCGCGACCCTTTCATCCGGCGCGACTCGAGGCTGCGCTCGGTCAGTTCGCGGGACTCTTGCGAAGCAAAGGCTTCTGCTGGATCGCCAGTCGGCCCGAGTTCGCCGCGATCTGGTCGCAGGCAGGCCCCAACCTCGTCATCGAACCGGCGCAACTGTGGGCGTCGGCAGCGGAGGTGCCAGGGCAGGAGATCGTGTTCATCGGAGTGAAACTCGACCCGGCGGCGCCATCACGAATCCTCGATCCGGCTCTGCTGACCGACGACGAACTACGCGAAGGTCCGCGGGCCTGGACTCGCTACGAGGACCCGCTTCCGGCGTGGGACCAGAGCCACCTGCACTGAGCAGACAGCTTCTAGTCGAGGACTTCTTCGACCTCGACGTCTTCGGCCGGTCGGGCCATCTCCTTGCGGTACTGCCAGATTCCCAGCGCAGTACCGATGACCAAGCTGACCATCATCACGATCAGCACGGCGGGCAGCAACCATGGCACGCGATCGAGGAACGAGCCACCGTAGAAACCGAGTAGCAGGAGCACGGGCGCCCAGATGATCGCGCCGATGGTGCTCGCGATGGTGTAGCGCGTGTGGTTCATCTTGGCTGCGCCCGCGACCATCGGGCACAGGGTGCGCACCCACGGAACCCAGCGAGCAATCAGGACCGCCCAGAACCCGTGTTTTTCCAACAGGATGTTCACGCGGTGCAGGTTCTTCTCGGTGAAGTACTTGCCGCCCTTACGGGCTTTGATGTGATTGCCGGTCCGGTGGCCGATGACGTACCCGACCTGGTTGCCGGCAATGGCCGCGATCATCGCACCGACAGACAACGCCCACACGTGGCCCGCGCCGGATTCGTGGCCGGCAAGAACGATTCCGGCTGTGATCAGAAGCGAATCACCGGGGAGAAACAACCCGAGGATGATCGCGCACTCGATGAAGACGAACGTGACGACGATGATCCAGACCAACAGAGGCCCGGCAGTCTCGAGCGGGGAGAAACTGCCGGATGCGAGCGTCATCGTCGTCAGTTCTTCGCCTCGTTCTGCAATCAGGGGGTGGGGTCTTCGGGGACTGTCACCGTCGAATTGTCCGTAGTGGAAGTATTCGCCGTTTCACCACGTCTCGACGCCAGAATTCGCTTCCCGATTTCGAAGACGATCGGCAGAACCGACACCAGGACGATCAAGATGAAGATGTAGTCGACATTGTCGCGGATGAATTCGATCTGCCCCAGGAGGTAGCCGAGCAAAGTCACGCCGGCACCCCACAGGATGCCGCCGACGATGTTGTACGTCAGGAACAGTGAGTACTTCATCTTCGAAGCGCCGGCGACAACCGGAGCAAAAGTACGCACGATCGGCACGAACCGAGCCAGGATAATGGTGATCGGGCCGTGCTTTTCGAAGAAGGCGTGTGACTCGTCGATGTACTTCTTCTTGAAGAACCGCGCGTCGTCCGTCTTGAACAGGGCAGTTCCGCCCTTGGTGCCGATGTAGAACCCGACTTGGTCACCCAGAATCGCGGCGATCGGAATCGTCACCAGGAGCACCCACAGTGGCGCGAACGGTTCGATCTCGGTGGACTTGGACGCCGCGATCAGCCCTGCGGTGAAGAGGAGCGAATCGCCGGGCAAGAGCGGAAACAGCAGGCCTGATTCGATGAAGACCACCAGAAGCAATCCCACCAGAACCCACGTTCCGAAGGAATTCAAGAGGTTCACGGGATCGAGGAAGCCGGGCAGCAAGGCCAGGTTCGTCACGGATTCAGTTGCTGCCTGCACATTCACGGTGGCCAGAGTACCGGCCGAATCTGAGTGTTTCCCACCACCGCAGGTCATCGCGTCGGTGGCGGCAGGCCGAGACCGCAAAGAGACGTGACGAGTCGGACTTGCCATACTGCTAGGACCACACGAAGCGCTTTCACATCGCCGAGCGCTCCGAACGACACGTATATGGAGGACTCCCGCCGTGCCTATCGCAACTCCCGAGGTCTATGCCGAGATGCTTGGTCGGGCCAAGGAGCATTCCTTTGCCTTCCCCGCCATCAACTGTGTCGGCTCCGAATCCATCAACGCAGCCATCAAGGGCTTCGCGGACGCCGGCAGTGACGGCATCATCCAGTTCTCGACGGGCGGCGCCGAGTTCGGTTCCGGTTTGGGCGTCAAGGACATGGTCACCGGCGCTGTTGCGCTCGCCGAGTTCGCACACGTGATCGCGGCAAAGTACGACGTCACCATCGCGCTGCACACCGATCACTGCCCGAAGGACAAGCTGGACACCTACGTGCGTCCGCTGCTCGCGATCTCGCAGGAGCGCGTCGACGCCGGTCGTAACCCGCTGTTCCAGTCGCACATGTGGGACGGCTCGGCTATCCCGATCGACGAGAACCTGGCCATCGCCAAGGAACTGCTCGCCCTCTCGAAGGCTGCACGCATCATCCTCGAGGTCGAGATCGGTGTCGTCGGCGGCGAAGAAGACGGCGTCGAAGCCGAGATCAACGACAAGCTCTACACCTCGAGCGAAGACTTCGAGAAGACGGTCGATGCTCTGGGCATCGGCGAACAGGGCAAGTACCTCCTTGCCGCCACCTTCGGCAACGTCCACGGCGTCTACAAGCCGGGCAACGTCAAGCTCAAGCCCGAGGTTCTCGAAGAGGGCCAGAAGGTCGCCGCTGCCAAGCTCGGTCTGGCTTCCGGTTCGCAGCCCTTCGACTTCGTCTTCCACGGTGGATCGGGATCGTTGAAGTCGGAGATCGAGGACTCGCTGAACTTCGGCGTCGTCAAGATGAACGTCGACACCGACACCCAGTACGCGTTCTCCCGTCCGATCGCCGGACACTTCTTCACCAACTACGACGGCGTCCTCAAGGTCGACGGCGAGGTCGGAAACAAGAAGGCATACGACCCGCGCAGCTACCTCAAGAAGGCCGAAGCCGGCATGACGGCTCGCGTCGTCGAGGCGTGCAACGACCTGAAGTCGGCCGGACGCTCGGTGTCGGCAGGCTGATCGGTTTCACAACTGCGCTTCACAGAACAAAATGCGCGCCGGCGAAATTCTCGCCGGCGCGCATTTTCTGTTCAGGTACCTACTTGCTGGGATCGCAGACCTTCCACGTGCCGTCCTGGCGCTCGAGGTCGAACGTTCGCCACGACTGCTCGCCCGTGCTCGGCAAACTTGCCTGGACCTGAGCGATCGCGGTGTCGTCGGTGATGCGCACCGCGTCGACGGCTCCGACCTGCGGGATCGTCTTCTGCGCGACGGCATTGTCGTGGACCTGCGCGAACGCTGCGTCGGGAATGGTGCGGTAGTACTCGCCCAACGCGCCACAGGTCGACGTTCGCAGCGTTGCCAGATCGCCGGTCTGCAGAGCGTCGACATACGTCGAGATGGCGGTCTGGACCTGAGCTTCGGGTGAGCTTTCACCGCTACCGCTGTTGGACGAGACGAATACGGCGACGCCGATCGCCGCGAGGACGGCGACGCCGGCCGCTGCTGCCGCGATGTACCAGCCCTTGCCGCTGCGCTTGGTCTTCTCCGGCGCGGCGGGCTCGATGCGAGTCGGCATCGGCTGAGCCGGCGGTGGGGTCGCTGCGACACCCACACGTTGAGGCGCGGCGCGCTGCTGCGGTTGAGGCGCAGCGCGCTGCGGTGGTTGAGGCGCAGCGCGCTGCGGTGGTTGAGGCGCAGCGCGCTGCGGTGGTGGTGGGGTCGGAGCCTGCCGGGGTGGTGGTGTCGGCTGCGCGGCTTTCGGAATCGCGACGGTGGCGGGCTCCGGCTTGGGCTGGGGTGTCGGTGCTGCTGTGGGTGCCTGAGTTGCCTTGGGGATCGCGACGGTTGGTGCGCTGGCAGCTTTGGCGTCGCCGTCCGCTTTCGAGGCCTTGTCTGTCTTCTGGATCGCCACAGTCGCAGGTTCGGTCGGGGCCGACTTCTCGGGCGCACCCTTCGGTGCTGCGCTCTTTTTCGAGTTGTCGTCTTTCGAGTCCGGCACGGGTAACCCTTCGGTCTTATGCGGCAATGACCATGTCAGGGTAACGACCGGTATGTACCGGGCATAACTCCGACCGTCGGCGAGGCGGTCCTGTGGCAGAAAGGCGTAGCGGGCACAATGAGCGCATGACCCAATTCGGTGACCTGCTCGGACCCAAGCCCACTCTGCTTCCCGGCGACGACGAGGCGGAATCGGCACTGCTCAACCACGCTGACCCGGCCCAGGTCGCGGCCGACCATCCCACTGCCTCCATCGCGTGGGCCTACCTCGCCGAGGCTGCCCTGGACAAGGGCGAAACCATCACTGCCTACGCCTACGCGCGTACCGGCTACCACCGCGGACTCGACCAACTGCGTCGTAATGGTTGGAAGGGTTTCGGTCCTGTGCCCTACAGCCATGAACCGAACCGCGGATTCCTCCGTTGCGTCGCTGTCTTGGCCAAGGCCGCGAAGACGATCGGTGAGGCCGACGAGTACGCGCGTTGCCTCGATCTGCTCGAAGACTGCGATCCCAACGCCGCCGAAGCGCTTGGCCTCGGTTAGCAGTTTCCGTCCGAGCCGGGCCGGTATCAAGGACCGGGCTCGCAAATCGGTGCGTCGGCTTCAGACGTCGGCGCTACCGATCATTCAATGTGCCTTGGCGGCCGGATTGGCGTGGTGGGTTGCCACCACGGTGATCGGGCACCATGCGCCGTTCTTCGCGCCGATTGCCGCCGTGGTCTCGCTCGGTCTGTCGTTGGGCGCCCGACTACGACGTTCGTTCGAGTTGGTTGCGGGAGTCACGGTCGGTATCGGAATCGGTGATCTGATCATCTCCGGTATCGGGAGCGGACCGTGGCAGATCAGTTTGGTTGTCGTGCTGGCGATGTCCGTCGCGGTGCTTCTCAACAGCGGGCCGATCTTCTCCATGCAGGCGGGAAACTCGGCTGTGCTGGTGGCGACGCTGATCCCGCCGGGCGGCAGCGGCGGTCCCGATCGCATGATCGACGCCCTTGTCGGTGGTCTGGTGGGTATCGCGGTGGTCGCGATCATCCCCACCCACCCGGTACGACGGGCACGCAAGGATGCTGCATCGATCCTCGGAACAGCGTCCGAGGTACTGCAATTGGTGGCAGACGGCCTCGTCGCGAATGACCCGGACCCGATCGTGAAGGCACTGCAGAAGGCGCGCGCAACTCAGGGTGCCATCGACGGGTTGCGCAGTAACCTTCTCGGCGGGAGAGAGATCAGCCGAATCTCCCCGCTGTACTGGAACAGTCGGCCTCGCCTCGAAAGGCTCATGGCGACAGCCGATCCCATCGACAACGCGATGCGCAACATTCGAGTGCTCGCGCGTCGTTCGTTGACGTTGGTAAGGGACGACGAGATCCTCGATCCGCGTCTGGTGGCGCAGGTCGAGCGCTTGTCGAAAGCCGTCGAAGTTCTCGAGGACATGATCCTGGCGGAGCCGGGGGAGCAGCCTGATCAGGCCGAAGCAGCGCGCGTCCTGCGCTCGGTGGCGAAGGAACTGAAACCGGCGATAGTGGAGAACGCGGGCCTGTCCTCGACGGTGGTGTTCGCCCAGATTCGATCGCTGGTCGTCGACCTGTTGCAGGTCGCGGGCATGAAGCGAATCTCGTCGATCGCCACTCTGCCGCCCACCGTGCCTCATCCCGCCTACGAGCCGGATCACTGACCTCTGCCGTTTCCCGCTCACTGAGCAACTCATTGTATGTATGCGAATGTATGCATATGCTCTGAGAAGGACTTGGGAGGGAACAGGACAAATGGGAGCAGGGCACGGTCATTCACATGGCCACTCGGCAGCAGATTCGGTCGGCGTAGGACCGTCACCGCAGCGCATCAGAAAAATGGCGATCGCGCTTGCGATCCTCGTTGCGTTCCTCGTGCTCGAGGCCACGGTCGGCATCCTGATCAACTCGTTGGCTCTGCTTGCCGACGCCGGTCACATGCTCACAGACGTGGTGGGTATGGCCATGGGACTGACGGCGCTGCTGCTCGCGAAGAGGGGTAGCACCACCGCGGCCAGGACCTTCGGTTGGCACCGCGCCGAAGTGCTGACCGCCATGGCCAATGCGGTGATGCTGCTGGCCGTCGCCGCCTGGGTCTTCTACGAGGCAATCGGCCGCATCGGTAACGAACCCGAGATCCCGGGCGGCGCCCTGATCATCACGGCGGCCGCCGGCCTGGCCGCGAACATCGTCGTGATGCTGATGCTGCGCGGCGATTCCAAGGACAGCCTGGCCGTGCGTGGCGCCTACCTCGAGGTGCGTGCCGACGCCGTCGGTAGCGTCGGCGTTCTGATCGCCGGTGGCCTTGTCCTGCTGTTCAACGGGTCGTGGGCGGACGTCGTCGTCGGTGTTCTCATCTCGCTCTGGGTGGTGCCGCGCGCGATCAAACTGGCCGCAGCATCGCTGCGCATTCTGACGCAGGCTTCGCCGGCCGACGTCGACGTCGAAGCGGTCGAGGCCGACCTGGCCGCGCTGCCGAGCGTGATGGGTGTCCACGACCTACATGTCTGGACTCTCACCACCGGCATGGATGTCGCCACGGTCCACCTGACCAGTGACGCGAATTCGTCGAACGTTCTGGAATCCGCGCGCACCGTCCTCGAGAGTCACGGTCTTTCCCACGCCACCGTCCAGGTGGAATCGTGTGCCAACGGAGAGCACTGCGAGAAGAACGTCACTTGGTGAAGCGGGTGATATCTTTGCCCGGCTTCCAGAGGTCGACATACATGTGTTCGTCGTCGACAGTCGTGTGCACCACCTCGTCGATGTCGAGGACAAAGAGGTGCAGAGGCTTCGGAACTTCGTAGGTGTAGCTTGCGAGCACGGCTTCGAACTCGTCGCCGGTCACCTCGCGTGCGAGTCCGGCGATCTTCGCGTCACCGCCCTCCATGGTGTGCTCGCCGGGATTGCTGTGGAGGGCGTAGCGCCCGTCACGGATGAGGTCCTTCGCCTTGAGTGCGCCGAACATCGAACCGAGCACCAGACGCCCGTCGAGGATTTCGACTTCGGTGCCGCTGACCCGTGGTGAACCGTCCTTGCGCAGCGTTGCGAGGACGTGATGCTTGTGGGCTTTGAATCGTGCTTGGACCGCGTCGGCAAGAGCGGGTACTTCTTCGGAGAACTGCTTCCAGGTGACCATGACGGTCATTGTGCACCCCTATTCCTGACAACTTCTGTCAGTGATTCTCGGTAATGTTCGGTCCATGAGATCCGCGCGGTTACTCCAACTCATGCTGCGTTTGCAGGGGAGTCGCGGCGTCGTCGCCGAGCAGTTGGCCGACGAGTTCGGTGTGTCAGTGCGGACGATCTACCGCGACGTGGCCTCGTTGTCGGGTGCCGGTGTGCCGATCTGGACCGAGAGCGGCCCTGGTGGTGGCATCCGTCTGCTCGACGGATGGCAGTCCAAGTTGTCCGGCATGACGGACGACGAGACGTCCGCACTCATGCTGTTGGGTGTGCCGTCCATTGCTGCAGATCTCGGGCGATCCGACGCCGTCGGTTCGGCGGGGGCCAAACTGCTCCGCTCCCTGCCCGGTCCCCTGCGCGAGAGTGCACGACTGTGGCAGGACCGCATTCTCGTGGACGTTCCGGGTTGGTTCGGCGGCGTCGACGACATCTCTGCGCTTCCGATCGTCACATCCGCTGTGCTGGACTCGCGTCGACTGCGCTTCGTCTATCGCGATCGCGAGCGGACGGTCGAACCGCTGGGTCTGGTCATCAAAGCCGGTGTTTGGTATCTGGTGGCGGGGATGAACGGTCGAACGCTGTCGTTTCGAGTCGGGCGCATCAAAAATGCCGTGGTAGAAGATGATTCGTTCACTCGGCCGGTGGATTTCGACCTGCCGTCGTGGTGGGCGGCGTCGATGGCCGAGTTCGACCGGTCGCTGCTTCGCTTCGAGTGTCGCGTTCGGTTGTCACCAGAGGGCAGGCGCCGGCTCCCCGATGTGGTGGGCGAGCTTGCCGCTGCCGTCGAAGTGGGGCCAGAGGACAACGACGGATGGGTCAGTGCCGAGCTGAAACTCGAGAGCGAAGCTGTCGCGCTCTCGCAGTTGATCGGGCTGGGAGCCGACGTCGAGGTGCTCGAACCCTCGTCTTTGCGTGAAGGGATACGCACCGTGGCGGAGCAGATGGTGCTCCGCCACGGGCACGACAGCTAAGCCGTCGCAGAACGCTTTGCGAGCATGCGGGTGATACCCAGTTGAGCGGCGACGATAACGGCGCCAACCACCAGGCCCAGTGCTGCCGAGGCAAGTGTGTTGACGATCCACGCCAGCACGCCACCGACTCCGGCGATGTCACTGACTGCTTCTTCGCCGTGATGAACGGCGTCGTAGAGCGGGTGGAAGCCCAGTTCGTCGATGCCGACCAACAGGATGTGGCCACCGACCCACAGCATCGCGGCGGTACCCACGACCGAGAGCACTGACATCACGTGAGGCATGCCGCGAACGAGGCCTCGGCCGACCTTGTGGGTGAAGCCAGACGACGTCTCGGCGATCTTCAATCCGATGTCGTCCATCTTCACGATCAGTCCGACGACGCCGTAGACGACCACGGTGATGACGACCGCCACGACGGCAAGGATCACCAACCGGCTCCAGAAACCTTCGCCTGCGATGGTGTTGAGTGCGATCACCATGATCTCGGCGGACAGGATCAGGTCGGTGCGGACGGCGCCCGAAACCACTGCTTCTTCGTCGCGAGGATGCTCGTCGGCGGCCTCGTGGTGGTCACCGTGGCCGAAGATTGCACCCCAGATCTTGTGAACCGCTTCGTAGCTGAGGTAACAGCCGCCGACCATCAACAGTGGCGTCAGCAGCCAGGGGAGGAACTGACTCAGCAGCAGAGCGATCGGAAGGATGATCAGCAGCTTGTTGCGCAGCGATCCGATGGCGATGCGCTTGATGATGGGCAACTCGCGTTCGGCTGCGAGCCCACGGACGTACTGCGGCGTGACGGCTGCGTCGTCGATCACCACGCCGGCCGCTTTGGCGGTCGCCTTACCGGTTGCGGCGGCAACGTCGTCGATCGAGGCGGCAGCCATGCGAGCCAGGGCTGCGACGTCGTCGAGCAGGGCGAAGAGTCCGCCGGCCATCACAGACCTCCAGTGGAATCAGTGGAAAAAGGTGGCCGGACCGAACCGGTGACGCAGTTACTTGATCGCACGAGGTCTCTATCCATGATCGTCGTAGGTGAGGTCAGGTCACCTGGAACGATACCGGGGGCATCCGTCAGGGACGACCTCGCGAGGTCGGTTGCCCTTCGTCACGAAAGGTCTTCCCGACCCGGTGCCCGCGTGTAAGACTGCACAGAAGATCGATCGAAACGGGGCACTATGCGTGAACCAGACACTGCACAGGTCGCCAAGACTTTCGACGCAATGGCGGCGCACTACGACCGACAGATCGGGCGCTTCGAACGCTTTGTGCTCGGTGACGCCCGGAAATGGGCCGTGGACCAGGCGCATGGCCGCGTGGTCGAGATCGCCGTGGGTACCGGACTGAACCTGCCTCTCTACGGAGAAGACGTCGATTACGTCATCGGCGTGGACATCTCGACTGCGATGCTCGATCAGGCCAGGCTCAAGGTCTCCGAGGGAGTGAAGACCGAAGTCGACCTACGACTCGGAGACGTGCAAGCACTCGATGTTCCCGACGAGTGCGTGGACACGTTGGTCTCGACCTACGCCTTTTGCACGATCCCCGATCCGGACCGAGTTGCGAACGAAGCATTTCGAGTCCTGGTACCCGGTGGTCGATTCGTCCTCGCCGAGCACGGACCGAGCAAGAACGTTGTTGCTCGTACGTTGATGAAGGTCGTCGAACCGCTTTTCGTTCGGTTCGGTGCCGATCATCTCACCCGTGAACCGGTTGAATACCTCGAAAACGCCGGTTTCCTGATCGACGAGGTGCAGCGCAGCGGCCGGGGCGGAATCGTGTTTCGGGTCGTTGCGCGCAAGCCGGATCCCGAATGGACGGCACTCGGTCACTGATGTCGGAATGCCGTCCATCGGGGATTGCTCAGCCCAGGCGCTCCAGGATGGTCGCGTTGGCCAACCCACCTGCCTCACACATGGTCTGGAGCCCGTAGCGCGCGCCGCGCTGTTCCATCGCATTGACCAGGGTGGTCATGATCCGCGTTCCACTGCCGCCCAGCGGGTGACCGAGTGCGATGGCGCCGCCGTGGACGTTCACCTTGGACAGATCGACGCCGGTATCCGCTGCCCACGAGAGGACCACTGGGGCAAAGGCCTCGTTGACCTCGAACAGATCTATGTCCGAGACCGTCAACCCCGCGCGGGCCAGGACCTTCTGGGTAGCAGGGATGACCGCGGTGAGCATGTACAGCGGATCGTCGCCGGCGACGGCGAAGCTGTGCAACCGTGCCTTCGGGGTGAGGCCGAGTTTCGCGGCGATCTCACTGGTCGTGATCATCACCGCCGAACTGCCGTCCGAAAGCGGGCTGCTGTTTCCCGCGGTGATGGACCAGTCGATCTGCGGGAATCGCTGTGCGTAGTAGTCGGATTCGAAAGCAGTCCGCAGACCGGCCAGGGTCTCCACAGTGGTGCCGGGGCGGATCGCTTCGTCGATCGAGAGCTGCGGGAGAGTGGCGAGTTCCTTGGTGAAGTAGCCACTTTCGGTTGCCAGCGCGGCTTTTCGATGACTTGACGCCGAGAACTCGTCCAGTTGGGTACGGCTCAGTCCCCACTTGGCGGCAATCAATTCGGCGCTGATGCCCTGCGGTACCAGACCGTCCGGATAGCGCTCTTCGAAACCCGCGCCGAGTGATTCGCGCCCGATGCTGCTCGAGCCCATAGGGACTCGGCTCATCGACTCGACTCCGGCAGCGACAACGATGTCGTACGCACCGGCAATAACGCCCTGAGCGGCAAAATGAACTGCTTGTTGGCTACTTCCACACTGTCGGTCGACGGTGGTTCCCGGTACCGACTCAGGGTAGCCTGCGGCGAGAAGGGCAGTGCGAGTGACATTCTGGCTCTGTTCACCGACTTGGCTTACCGCTCCACCGATGACGTCGTCGATCAGTGCTGCATCGATTCCAGTGCGTTCGACTACCGCCTTGAGGCTGTGGGCGAGGAGGTCGACGGCGTTGATGCCGTGCAGGGCGCCGTTCGCCTTTCCCTTGCCGATCGGAGTGCGAACGGCTTCGACGATAACTGCGTCTCTCATGACAAATTCCTTTCAGGGATGGCGGATTCAGCAGGGACAACCGGGGTGGGTGTGGTCGCAGGCGTCATTCCCAGTGATGCCAGGGCAGACACAAGCGCGACGGCAAAGATCACCCACCAGGCCTGGCGGAAGGTGTCGTAGTCGACAGCAGAGCCGAGAACCGCGATCAGAACGCTCACGCCGAGAACGGTTCCGATCTGTCGGCTCATGCTGACGATTGCGCTACCGGTGGCCGATCTGGCAGGTGCCAGATCCGCCGTGGCCTGCGACAGGATGGTCGGCAGGGCAAGGCCGACACCGATCCCGGCGATGATCCAGCCTGGTAGGAGTCCGGTCGCGTAGTTGGGTGTCGTATCAACCGAGACGAGAACGAGTACGGTTCCGACTGCCCACAGAAGGCTGCCGAGTGCGGCGACGCGTCCGGCCGAGTACCTGCGCGTCAGCGATCCGCCGGCGATGGCGAACAGCGGAACGAGAAGCGGACCCGGTGAGACGGCGAAACCGGTTCGCAGAGCCGAGTATCCCCAGGCTTCCTGGAGCCACAGGATGTTCGAGAGAAGACCCGCGGCGAATGCTGCGCTGAACAGGATGGCGGTGACGTTGGACCAGGCAAACGAGCGGATCTTCAGAAGATCCGGAGCAATCAACGGAGTCCGGTGACGAGAGTTGCTCCACCAGAACGAGAGTAGTGTCACGGTGGCCACGGCGAAGGCGATCAGAACGCGATTGTCGGTCCATCCCCAGTCCGGACCCTGGACGAGTGCCAGCGCGAGAGAGCCGATTCCGACGGTGAGGAGGGCAGCGCCGACGAAGTCGATACCGGCATCGGGGTCCTTGTGTGTTGTATCCGGTACGAGTCGGACTGCGAAGTAGAGCAACACGATGCCCACTGGAACATTGATCAGGAAGACCCAGCGCCACGAGGCCTCTACGAGGATGCCGCCCACGACAGGGCCGAATGCAGCTGCTGCAGCGCCGGCGGCTGCCCAGATGCGAACGCCGGATTGACGTTTCGCGGCGGGAAGCGCATTGATCAGAAGCCCGAGGCTGGCCGGGGTGAGCGCAGCGGCGCCGACTGCCTGGACGATACGGAAGGCCACCAGTGCCCACAAGGACGGGCTGAAGGCACAGGCGGCGCTGGCGAGGGTGAACAGTGCGAGGCCGGCGATGAAGGCGCGCTTGTGCCCGATCCTGTCCGCCCAGCGTCCGAGGGGTATCAACAGTGCGGCGTAGACGATCGCGTAGCTGTTGAGGATCCAACTGAACTCGCCGAGCGAGTGACCCGGGTAGCTCTTGGCGATGTCGCCGAAGGCCACGTTGACCACAAAAAGATCGAGGCTGGCGACAAACGGCGCCCCCGACAGTATCGCGAGCAGGGGTCCGGTCCGCACCGGCTGGCTATGAAGTTCCATAGTCAGCAATCTAGACTCTGGCTATGGTTATGGCAAGCCAGGGGGTATGGTGAATTGCATGGACGCTGTACGACTGACCGGAGTGCTCGAAGATCGCGACGCCTGGCGGGCCACGCACTGTTCGATCGGGCGGGCCATGGAAGTGGTCGGCACTCGATCCGCGATGCTCATTCTGCGAGAGGCCTATTACGGCACAACGCGTTTCGACGACTTCGCGTCGCGAGTCGGCATCACCGAGGCGGTTGCGTCGGCGAGGCTGAAAGAACTCACTGAGGCGGGACTGTTCGAGCGTGTGCCGTACAAGGAGCCTGGAAAGCGGACGCGGCACGAGTATGTGCTCACCGAGAAGGGCCGTGACCTGCTGCCGGCGGTTCTCGCGCTGATGCAGTGGGGCGACAAGTATCTGCACGGCGGAAAAGGTGGACCGTTGGAGGTGGCCGACGACGCTACTGGTGAGCGCGTTCGCGTCGAGGTGCGCAGTGAGTCGGGTCGTGAAGTGCCTTTGGGGGAGTTGCGAGTCTCTGTCAATGAATCGCGTCGGCGGTTGCGCGAATAGCGATGCATCTCAACAGATCTCGAGTGTGGGTCTTCTTGAAGTTGTCCGGTTTGTCTCTGGTTATCGAAAGTGTGTTCGATTAGACTTTGGGCATGGACAGTCGGGATGCGTGGCAGCTGGATGGTGAGGACCTCAAGAGTGAGGTTCTGGATCTGGTGCGTGTCCGGCACGAGTTGCAGTCGCGGTTGGTGTTGTTGATCGTGGAGATGTTTTCCCGGGAGGTTCTCGGTGGGAAGGGTTTTCGGGCGATCGCGCAGTGGTTGCATGGTTCGACGAATTTGGAGATCGGTGAGTGCAGTCTGTTGGTCGGGTTGGCGCGGTTGTTGATGCTCGAACCCGTGGTGGGCGATGCGTTTCACCGCGGTGATGTTGATGCGTTGAAGGCGCGGCAGGTGGCGTCGTTTTGTCAGCATCCGCCGAAGAACA
>NZ_CAURKP010000030.1:0-42862 GCF_963525155.1 uncultured Rhodococcus sp. | reverse complement strand
GCGCCGATGGTACTGCACTCGACAGGGTGTGGGAGAGTAGGACACCGCCGAACACAACTTGAGAAGCCCCCCAACCAGTACTGGTTGGGGGGCTTTCTCGTACCCAAAACACCTCACCACCACCAACACCCGAAATTACCTTCGCCGGCACCCCCGACTTCGAGCGAACGGCACTTTCGTCGCCTCAGATCGACCGAACGCACCGTTCGCACCATCAAAGGGACGGGCACGCCGCCGACTCACCACCCCGTCCGGGATCGAGTGAACGACACGCTCACCCTCTTGGACGAGGGGAACGGTACGTTCACTCCATCAGGGCAGGGCAGGGCAGGGCAGGTGAGCGGCTGGGCAGGGCCGGCAGGCGTTATCGCAGAGCTGCCTGCAGCACCTCGCAGAGCACGTCCAGCGTCCTCGAATACTGCGACTGCGTCGGCGTGCTGTAGCCGACGACGATGCCGTCACCGCCGACTGACGACACGTCGGGATGTCGGAAGACCGACAGCCCTTCGAGCCCGAGATCGCTCGCCTGGGCCGCTGCAAGAACAGATTGTTCGGTGCCGGAGGGCAGACGGATCACAGCGTGAAGTCCCGCGGAGATCCCCTCGACCCTGACCTGGGGTACTTGCTGCGCAAGTGTCGCAACCAGTTGATCGCGTCGTCGTCGGTACGAGGTGCGCATCTTTCGAATATGGCTGTCGAATCTTCCGGATTCGATGAAGTCCGCCAAGGTCAATTGATCCGTTGAACTTACCCAGCGTTCGTAGGGTCCCTTTGTTGCGAGGACAGGTTCGATCAGCCTGTCCGGCAACACCATCCATCCGATGCGAATGGCCGGCGACAGTGTCTTGCTGACAGTGCCCAGGTACGCAACGTGCTGCGGTGCGATTCCTTGGAGTGCACCGACAGGTTTTCTGTCGTAACGGAATTCGCCGTCGTAGTCGTCCTCGATGATGACGCCGCCCGTAGTCGTGGCCCATTCGAGAGCGGTCGCGCGCCTGGCCGGTGTGAGGGGACCGCCGAGAGGGAACTGATGGGTCGGCGTCAGCAGAACACTCTCAGCAGGAGTAGACGCCAATTCGTCAGTGCAAGTGCCTGATTCGTCAACCGATATGGGAACTGTCAGCAGCCCTTCGTTGGCGAGCAACTGCCGGTGCAGGTGAAGGCAGAAAGCGTCGACCGCAATCGTTCCTCCGAGTGCGCGGGCAAGGAGGGAAATCCCGTGACCCGAGCTGGCACTGATCACAATGCAGCTCGGATCGACGCGAACGCCTCTGGTGCGGCTCAGGTATGTGGTGAGGGCGTTTCGGAGTTCGACTCGGCCCCTGGGATCAGTAGTCGCGAACGCGTCGGTCGGCGCGGTGGTCAAAGCACGTCTGGCGGACGAAATCCATGCAGTACGGGGAAACGCCGACGCGTCGGGCGATCCAGGGAGAAGGCTGTAGGTCCAGCGTCGTCGAGTCGGTGATGGCTCGACCTCGCGGGTGTGTGTGCTGGCGAGCGTGGCGACCAGGGTCCCGGAACCAGGCCGTGTGACAAGCCACCCAGCTGCGGCGAGCTCGGCATAGCAGTCCGCAACGGTGTTTCGGGCAACTCCGAGGTCGAGCGCGAGGGTGCGGGAAGGTGGGAGTCTGGTGCCGGGCTTCAGCAGTCCACTGTCGATCGCGTCGCGCAGGGTCTGAAGCAGTGCAGCGCGAACCCCGACTCCCTGTGGCAGCTCGATATGTAGATCGAACCCAAGATTGGCCCATGAATTCACCACCGGATTGAACCATGTTTCCGGGTCTTTCCGGGATTACGGTTTGAGTTATGACTACAGCAACAGGACAAAGACTGGATATCGCAAAGCTGGCGCCCGAGGTCTACAAGGCGATGATTGCGTTGGATGCCGCTGCGCGCAAGGGGCTGGAGCCGACGCTCGTCGAGCTGGTCCTCACGCGTGCGTCGCAGCTGAATCATTGCGCATGGTGCCTGGACATGCACACTCGCGACGCCCGAAAGGTCGGCGTCACGGAGCAGAAGCTCTACCTACTGAACGCGTGGGAAGAAGCGCGAGGGATGTACTCCGATCGTGAACGTGCCGCGCTCGCCTTAACCGAGGCCGTGACAGTCCTCACCGACGGTTTCGTTCCGGACGAGGTGTACAGCGAGGCTGCCGGCGAATTCTCGGACGTGGAACTGGCTCAGCTCATCAGCGTCATTTTGACGATCAATGCGTGGAATCGCATTGCGGTTACCACGAGGAAGGCGCCTCCGGTCCGAGACTGATCCGAGGCTCGTGCTCCGTTCTCCGGGAGGGCAGATTTCCGCCGTCGGAGATCTGGGTAATCGCCACAAAGAGGACCAACAGATTGGTTCAGGGTGTGAACAAAACCAACAGATTCTTTGAATGTGAGGCAAATCACACAATGTGAGTGGAGATTGTTCTGGGGCATCTACAAGTTGCCCGAATCCCGACAAAGCAGTCTCGGTCGGAAGTTTCCGGCGAAGGGGTCCGCATAGCGGGCCCCTTCTTTTGCGCGCGAGCTGAAAACGCCCCTTCCTGTGAGTTTCCTCGACATGCCCAAGTTACCGACTGGCTAGCTTCGGCGAAATGTCAGAAACGTCGCGGTTGTATGAGCAGATTTTGGGGGGATCGCGATAGTTGTGCGGTTGGACAAAGGTTCAGTCACCTCCATGGCTAACTTGCCATCCGGATGTCCAAGCTATGCCCGAGGGGCTCGATGGCCGGGTGAACTTTCTTGAAACATGCACTACATTGCCATCTAGTAACTGGTTGATTGCCAAAAGTGATCGGCCGATCCTCTCGGAAGTGAGCGCTGGGTGGCGTGGTATTGGGAATCCAGGCAACCGTCCCGCTACCGAAATGTCTTGAAAGGGAAGCTTTGATGACTGTGTCTGGTTCACGGCGTAGGCCGCTTGTTCTCCGGCTCTCGCTAACTGCAGCTATTGCCGCAACGGTGGCCGGTAGTAGCGTTGCTTTTGCTTCGCCAGCTGTGTCCGCGCCGATGCCGGTGCGAACCGCGGCCGCTCCGGCGTTCACCGCTGGGTTGTGTGAGGGCACCGAGTACACGCCCTCGGAGCAGATGCTCGAAATCTCCGGCATTCGGCTGGATCACTACAACGACGGCAACATCGTGCCGATGTACGGCACCACCGATCGGGGTACCTCGGCCGCGGTGGATGCTCCGGTCTGCGGTGTCCGCGACGTCGACGGAATTGCGAAGTCGGAATGGATGTACTGCACGGACTTCGATCTCGATCCGTGCGCCGGTGTCGACGAGAACGGTTTGCCGGTTGACAAGCACAACGACGAGATGGGTGCGACGGTGCCGTCTTCGGGCAATCCCGATCTGTCAGCCGACGATCTCGCTGTCATCAGTTGGTTGCTGCAGAATCCCGCCAAACTCGACGGTGTCGTTTCGGGAAATGGCAGCGAGGATGCACGTTCGGCGCGGCAGACGCTTGTGTGGTGTGTCTCGGACTACGACAATCCGCTGATGGCCGATTTCAAAAGCCTGTGCGACAGGAACATCGGCGACGACGAGCGAGCTCGCATCGTCGAGATCATGAACGTCACGCAGACGCTCGACCTCGTTCGTAAGACACCCGCGACGGGGACTCTGAAGGCTGGCGAGACTGCCGTTTTCACCCTGAACACGAATATGTACCGGAAGCCGATCACTGTTCAGTCCTCGGCGGGCACCGAACTGACCGTCTGTGGTGACAACGCCAAGGCGACGTTGACTGCAAACCAACTGACGGTCGACGGCCGCGGCGACGCACCGACTGCTGTTGATCTTTGCCTCACCGCTGCGGCCGGCGGGGACTACTCGGTGACTGCAAGCGTCATTCCGGATTCGGTCGAGAACCTGCACTGGAACACGGCAGGCGCACAGTGCCAGGTCTTCGCGTCGTTCGACACCGTTCGGCCGGCTTCGATGAATGCGTCGGCCAGCGTCGGATATGCAGCAGCACCCACAACGACACCGGCAACGAGCACGCCGGCAACAACCACACCGGCAACAACGACACCGGCCACCACGACGCCTGCAACCCCGGTCATTCCGATCGTGCCGATTGTTCCGATCGTGCCCATCGTGCCGATTGTGCCGGTCGTGCCTGTAGTTCCGGGTGCGCCTGTTCCGTCGCAGCCGGTTGCAACTCCCACAACTCCGGCGCCGTCGGCTCCGAAGCCGGCCACTGGCCCTCGCCCGGTTGCCATCGACGGTGGTGCTGCTGAACAGAATTCAGGCCGTAACGTCGCCGTCGCAGTGACGGGCCTCGGGCTTGTCGGAATGGCTGCTGCCGGAGCAGTTGCTCTCCGCCGCAAGCGATCCTGACACCAGGCACCGTGTAGTAGACGTCGGCACCGATCACGATTCGTGTGATCGGTGCCGACATTGATCAGACGCAGGGGGCGTCAATTCGCACGAGGTGCCGGGGGCGCCTCATCCCGCAGGAGACAGTTCGATGACCATGTACGAGTCGGATCCCAATCCATCCAATCCATACGACGATCCCAACCACGATCAGCCCGCGAGTCCAGGCAAAGGGCGTCGTGTCGCGTTCATTCTGGCTCTCATCGCGGTGTTGGTCGCCGGTGCTTCCATGGCCTTCGTCGGCCTGCGATCCTCCGATGACGATGCTGCGATCCCGCCGAGTCCGGGAGTTGTCATGTCGCACTCCGCGAATCCGACAGCGCCGACGGATGCGTTGATGACTCCCAACACCCTTTCTCTCGACCCGGTCGGTGTTCAGGCGCCGATCGTGGACGCCACCGTGCCGGAAGGAGTTCTCACTCCGCCGGAGAACGTCAAGAACGTCGGAATCTGGCTCGACGGTGCATCTCTCGATTCCGCCACCGGCACGACCTTGATTGCCGGACACGTCAATCTGACCGGCCAGGGTAACGGCGCGCTGTTCGACCTGGGCACGATCGAGCCGGGTGAAGTGATCCGTACATCCGACGCGACGGGTAAGAGCACGTCGTGGAAGGTGACTGCGGTGACGACGCGCCCGAAGGCCGATGGTGTGGAGGAAAGCGTGCTGGCCGGCCCGGAAGGCCCTCGTAAGTTGGCAGTCGTAACCTGCGGCGGCGAACTGCAATTCGAGGACGGTGTGGGCAACTACGCCGACAACGTCTACCTGTACGCGGATCTGATGGTCTGAGACACAGGAATGATCCCGACGGTCCCCGATCCTTCTTCGTAGCGATCGGGGATCGCCTGTTGGATAGTGTCGCAGGTATGGATCTTCACCTGTCTGGAAAGCGTGCGATCGTTGCCGGTGGTAGCAAGGGGATCGGTCTGGCAATCGCCAGAGGTCTGGCCGCTGAAGGGGTCGACATCGCGATACTCGCTCGCACTGAGCAAACCGTCGTAAGCGTTGCTCGAGATTTGGTTTCGGAGTTCGGAATTCGTGCGATCGGAGTCGTGACGGATACGCGAGACGACGACGCGGTTCAGGCGTCGGTGCGGCAAGTGGTAAAGGAGTTCGGCGGTGTCGACATTCTGGTCAATTCGGCAGCGACGCCGTTCAGCGCCGGAAAGCCGACGGATTTCGAGACGACCACCGACGACGTCGTGCGAGACGAAGTCGAAGTGAAAGTGCTGGGGTACCTGCGAACTGCGCGCGCTGTGGCGCCGTATCTGATCGATCAGGGTTGGGGTCGGATCATCAACATCAGCGGTTTGGGTGCCAGACAGGCCACTTCGATCGCCCACACGATCCGCAACGTCAGTGTGTCTGCACTGACCAAGAATCTTGCGGACGAGCTGGGCCCCAAGGGAATCAACGTCACCGTCGTCCATCCGGGCGTGACGAGGACCGAGAGGTTGACCGCACGGATTACGCGCGAGTCGGAAGAATCCGGCCGCTCGCAGGCAGAGGTGGAGCGTGGTATCGCGACGAACTCGATACATCGGATCATCGATGCCGAAGAAGTAGCCGACGTCGTGACCTTCCTGGCATCGCCGCGAAGCATCGCGATCACCGGTGACGCAGTGGCAGCGGGTGGAGGAGTGCCGGGGCCGGTCTACTACTGAAATTGTGCGTACTGCTACCTGCCGGCGGTGGTGACGATCGTGTGAACGCGTCCGCCGCCGAGTCTCTTGCTTTCGTACATCGCCGAATCGGCGACTTTCTGCATGTCCGTGAACGCTGCTGCGCGGTCTTCTCCGACGACGAATTTGTGGGTACGCACGGCGATTCCGATGCTCGACGTCGATGGTATCTCGTCGGTATTCGAGTGCATTGCCGGTCCGATCGAGTTGAGCATCGGTCCGATGGCTGGCACGGGAAGTCTTTGGACGAGGATGAATTCGTCGCCACCGACCCGCGCGACGACAGCATCGGCATGTGCCCAGGCGGATAACCGCTGCGATACCCGGAGAATGATGCGGTCGCCGACGTCGTGGCCGTGCACGTCGTTGATCGTCTTGAACCGGTCGATGTCGATGGCAATCACGAGTAGTGCCGCCGACTCCTGACGCTGGAACTCCGCGAGTACCTTCTCGACGTGGCGGTCGAGGCCACGGCGGTTCAGGAGACCGGTTAGGGGATCGAGGTCAGAGCTGGATGCGTCCATGCTGAGCATCGTCAGCACGATCTGTGAGATGAACGCGCAGACTACGAGCGCGGTGACGACAACGAGCACTTTCGAAACGCCGAGCGCAGGATCTCGCTCGGGACCGAACAGTATCGGCTGCGCGGCCACCACGATCATCACAACCGAGAAGGTCAGGTGTGCGATCTGCAACTTCGGATTGTGAAAATAGGCGATGTAGATACCGATCAGCGCGTAGATGACGCAGGTGAGCAGACGTGCGAGAGGCGCCGAGTCGCCGAGTATGGCGATCGAGACCGCCACGTCACAGAAGACGACGAAGCCGAATGATCGCCGCTTGGTCGGACCGAGTGCCCACCAGGCGATACCGACCGAGAAGCATGCGACTGTGACGACAGTGTTGAAGAACAGTGCAACCGAACTCGTCGGACCCGACGGGCTGAACCGATTGAGCAGTGAACACACGCCGAGTCCGATGACGATGATGCCAAGTAGTAACCGGGTGGCAGTAGTGAGGCCGTTGTCGCGGAGATAGCGAGTGAAGCGGTCGTATTGATCGGGAAGTATCAACCACTCGCGGGTCAGCGTCCTCATCGACTTCATCTGCGACGTCATGAGTGCATCAGTCTTCGAAGGCCGGAGCGTGCGCCATTCATCGCGAACTGACTCCTCTTCTGTCCGGCACCTTGCAATGCTAACTGGGTCGATGCCGCATCGGACCGAGATGTTCGGATCGGCGACCCGGATGTCTGGGTTGCGCCGGCGTGGAGTATAAATACATCTTGTGTCTATGTTGTATTCCGCTTCCGAAACCGTCTTCCGCGAAGTCAAGGAGCTGATCCTTTCCGGCGAGCTCGCCGGCGGGGAGCTGATCAGTGAGGGTGACATCGCTGCACGGACCAATGTGAGCCGAACGCCGGTGCGTGAGGCGTTTCTGCGTCTCGAGTCGGAAGGTTGGATGCGCCTCTATCCGAAGAAGGGGGCGCTGATCGTCCCGGTCGCGGATGGGGAAGCGGAACACGTAGTCAGTGCCAGACAGCTCGTCGAGACTCAGAGCGTTCGAGTGGTGTCGGTCCGACCGCACGCACGGGAAGCGCTTGTCGCAGCGTTGCGCGCGAATCTGATCGAGCAACGTGAGATTGCTGATCGCGGGGACGTGGCCGCGTTCAGCGCAATCGATGCCGACTTCCACAAGATGATCGTTGCCGCCGGTGGGAACCCTTTGCTCGACTCGTTCTACGCGAGTCTGCGCGACAGGCAACGACGGATGACAGCCCGGTCGATCTCACGCGACCCCGGCCAACTCTCGCGCATCCTTGCCGATCACACCGCGCTTACCGACCTCGTCGACACAGGCGATGCCGACGGATACAACACTGCCGTCCTCACACACATGCGCCAGGTCCACGGCCTCGGCTTCGAAGGAACTCTGTGATGAGCACCCAAACGATCGGCGCTGGGACCGCGGCCGAAACTCGTCTCGAGGGTGAACGCGGCGCCGGCGGAAAGTGGCTGTGGCTGACCGTTGCCGCCAGTATGTTCGCCGCTGCCTGGGGCGGAAACGAATTCACCCCACTGCTGGTGATGTACCGACTCGACCACGGCTATTCGCCGGTGATGGTCGATTTCTTCCTCTTCGCCTACGTCGTCGGAATTGTGCCGGCCCTGCTGCTCGGCGGCCCGCTGTCCGATCGATTGGGTCGACGCCCGATCATGCTCCCCGCGCCGATCATCGCGATCGCCGGTTCGACGCTGCTCGCTTTCGGGGCGGACTCCGCCGCTGCTCTCATCCTGGGAAGAATCCTCTGTGGCATCGCCTTGGGGATCGGTATGGCCGTCGGCGGCTCCTGGGTCAAGGAGTTGTCCACGCAACCTTGGGACCCGACGGCGTCGGAAGGCGCAGGTGCTCGGCGAGCAGCGATGAGTCTGACCGCGGGCTTCGCCTTGGGAGCGGGTGCTGCGGGAATCTTGGCGCAGTGGGCGCCCATGCCGAGTGTGTTGGCGTACGTGCTGCACATCGCGATCACCGTCCTCGCCGCCATGGCACTGTGGCGTGCGCCCGAAACACGACCGGCACAGGCGAAATCCGACCGTCGCAGGTTGATCGACGACCTCAAGATCCCCTCGGCAGGTCACCGCAGATTCCTCTACGTCGTCGTTCCGTTGGCGCCGTGGGTGTTCGGTGCCGCCAGTGTCGCGTATGCAGTTATTCCGGCGCTCATGACCGGGCACAGTGGCGATGCGCCCGTGGCCTTTTCGGCTCTGCTGTGCATGGTCGCGCTGACATGCGGATTCGCGATTCAGTCGTTGGGGCGCAAGATCGACACCGACCGCAGTGCTCGTGGCGCCGTTGTGGCTCTGGTGTTTCTGGTGGTCGGTATGGCCGGTGCTGCTCTGGTTGCGTCGACGCTGACCGTGGCGATCGCGATCGTGGCTGCAGCGATCCTCGGTTGCGGGTACGGCATGGCACTGGTGTCCGGGTTGCTGGAGATCCAGCGAATCGCGGGGCCGGACGATCTGGCAGGACTGACCGCGGTGTTCTACTCGATCACCTACATCGGGTTCGCGGTGCCGGCGCTCTTGGCAATGCTCTCGGAAAGCATTCCGGCACTGAGCTACACGGTGACTCTGCTGTTCGGATCAGCCGCCGCCGCTGCCTGCTTGATTCTGATTCTCTTCAAGTCGCGTTCACATCTTCCGAGCGCGTGAAGCCGGCCCGCCGACTCCTGCGAGAGTCGGCGGACCGGGGCGAAATCACGCGTCTACGGTTGCTGAACCGTTTTCCGAACTGTGGACCGAATTGTGTACCGAACCAGCCGGAACCGATGCGGTCTTGTTCAGGCCGTTGAGCAAACCGGTGATATCGACGCCTGAGCTTTCGAGAGTTTCGATGACACCGGCAATCACCTGGGGACTGATGCCCAGGATCGAGCCGATCGAACCCTGCGCCCCGTCGCTGCCGCCGACGATGGAGATCCGATCGATGTCGCCGACCGGCTTCGCTGCTGCTGCGGTGGCGTCGACCAGTGCTGCCAGAACGTCAGGCAGAGTGAGCAACTGCGCGGCCTGCGGGGTGTAGGAATTGAGCGCCTCGGCGATCTGACGCTTACCGGCAGCCTCGGCTTCGAGCTTGGCGCGCAAACCATCCGCTTCGGCTTGCTGTTCGGCGCGAACGGCGTCGGCCGCTACCTTGCGGCCGTCAGCTTCGGCTTCCAGACGTGCTCGAAGGCCGTCGGCATCAGCCTGCTGCTCGGAGCGAACAGCGTCGGCGACGAGCTTTCGTGCATCGGCCTGAGCCCCGCCGGCCTGCCTTGCTGACTCGGCCTGTGCCTGGGCGCGGAGGATCGCGGCCTGTCGCTCACCCTCTGCGCGTGCGATGGAGGCTTGGCGTTCGGCCTCGGCCGGTGCAATGACATCTGCCTGCAATGCCGCTTCCGATTGCTGGGCGCGACGACGCTCGACCTCGGTGCGAGCTTCGACGCGGGCCGCCTCGGCCTGCTCACGTGCGATTCCGACGGCCTTCTCGGCCGTTGCCTGCGCGAGTGGTCCGGCCTGGTCGGCTTCGGCATTCTCGGCTTCGGTCTGTGCTCGAAGGCGAGCGAGTTCGACGTCGCGCTTCTGATTTGCACTCGCGATCGCAGTGTCGGCCTCGGCCTGTGCGACGGAGCCTGCCTGTCGCGCCTTTGCCGACTGGATCTGCGAATCACGCTCTGCTTCAGCAGTTCCGATCGCGGCATCACGTTTGACCTCGGCGATGCGGCGCTGACCGAGCGATTCGAGATAGCCGTTGAAGTCGGAGATTCCCGCGATCTTGATGACATCGACTTCCATGCCGATGCGGGCGAGGTCGCCGCCTGCCTCCTCGACCACGCTGCGCGCGAGCGAATCGCGGTTGGAGTTCAGATCCTCGACCGTCATGGTCGCGGTGATTCCGCGCAGGCTGCCGGCGAGGATTTCGTTGATCTGCTGCTGGAGTTCGTCCAGGTCGGAGGTCAGGAATCGTTGCACCGCTGTCTGAACCGCTTCGTCCGCGGAACCGATTCGTACCAGGCCGACTGCCTCGACGTTGACCGGAACACCGTCGTTGGAGAGCGCATTCTTGAGATTGATGCTGACGTTGAACGGCTCGAGCGACATGATGTCGACGCGTTCGATTCCCGGAATCTTGAACCGGGCTCCGCCGCGGACGACTTTCGGCTTGCCTCGTCCGGTGAAGACCGCCACTTCGTTCGGCGGGACCTTGACGTAGTTCTTCACGTAGATCGCGGGGAGAACGATGAAGATGATTACTGCGACTACAACCGCAATGATGATGATTGGCAGCATGTATCGAGTCCTTAGATCGCGTCGTCAACCGTGACGACGTGAAGGTATTGATCGTCTACATCGGCGATGTAGACGGTGGTGCCGGTGGTGAGCGCCATCGGCTGTGCACTGACGGCCTTGGCCTGCACGCGATTGCCTTCGGCGTCGACGAACGAGACTTCTCCCCAACCTTCGGCTGCAATGGTGAGAGTGACCGTGCCCAACAGCCCGGAGTACGAAGCTCGTCCGATGTGCGAATTATCTTGTTGTTCAAGGAGATAGGGGAGAAGTAGGCCGCGCGTGACGACAACGAGAACGGCGGCGAGTGCGAGTGCTGCAATCGCCGCTACCAATGTCGGAGCGTCCGCGAGAGTGGCAGCTACGCCGCCGGCGCCGAAGCCGAAAAGTGCTGTGGCCAAGGTTGTCAGGCTCAGAAATGGCAGCCCGTCTGCGTGGCCGCCGCCCAGATCTGCAACCTCGCCGACGGCAAAGGCTCCGACCAGGGCCACGACCCCGATCACGAAACATATTGTGAATACAACGAACATCGATCCCCCGATCTACCTGTCGAGGAAGCGTGCCCTGAGAATTGTGTTGTCGGGGTCGTCCCTCGGCCCACCTCTATAGTAAAGGTAAGACAAAGATAATCGGCGCATTCGGAATGTTTCGGCGTGGTGATATCGCGGTGAGAGAGCGTCAGAGACGAGGCAGAGAGCGCTGATTCAGCCATGCATCCCACAGTGGGCGCAATGGAGTGTCGGTGAAACGTGAAGCGAGATCGGTGAATTGCTCGGTACTGACCGTGCTGTGCCGATGCTTCGTGGTCCACTGACGGATCAGTTCGAAGAACTTCTCGTCTCCGAGAACGCCGCGCAGGGCGTGCAGAGTCAATGCGCCCCGCTTGTAGATTCGATCGTCGAACATCAGGGCAGGACCGGGATTGGCGACGATCAAGTCCTGAGATTTACGCCCGAGCCCTTGATAGGCGTTTGTCGCGAGTTGGTTCGAGGACGGGCCACCGGAATTCTCGGACCAGATCCACTCCGCGTAACAGGCAAAGCCTTCGTGCAGCCAGATGTCGCACCACTGCCCGAGAGTGAGGCTGTTGCCGAACCATTGATGGGCAAGCTCGTGTGCGACAAGACGTTCGGAACCGCGCCTGCCCGTGCAATGGTTGGCTCCGAAGATCGAGAGTCCCTGCGCTTCGATGGGGATTTCGAGTTCGTCGTCGGTGACCACAGCGGTGTAGTCGGCAAAGGGATACGGTCCGAACAGCTTTCCGAAGACCTCCAACATCTGGGGTTGGCGCCCGAAGTCGACGTCGAACGCTGCTCGCAGCCGAGGTGGGTGAACGGCGAAGACCGGTACCGGCCCGGCGCTCACTTGTCGGTGCTCGTACTGACCGATCTGAATGGTTGCCAGGTAGGTTGCCATCGGTTCGGTCTGCTCGTAGACCCACGTCGTCTGACTCGCACGGGTCTGCTTGCGGATCAGCTTGCCGTTGGCGAGGGCATAGAACGGGGAATCGGTGGTGATCGAGATTCGGTACGACGCTTTGGAAATCGGATGGTCGTCGCACGGGAACCAGGACGCCGCGCCGTTGGGCTGACTTGCGACCAAAGTTCCTTCGTCGAGTTCCTCCCAGCCGACTTCGCCCCACAGGCTCTTGATCGGCTCGGGGTTGCCGCTGTACGCGATGGTGACCGACAGGGCACCGCCCGCGGGGATCTTGGTAGACGGCGTGAGGATCAGCTTGTTGTTCAAGTGCGCGTACTTGGTGCCGCGGGCACCGTTGACGGACACCTTGGACACCTGCAGGTTCTGCGCGAGGTCGAAGCTGAACTTGGATCGGCTCTCGGTGGTGACAGCGGTGATGACAGCTTTGCCGGCGAGACGGTTGCTGAAGACCTTGTACGTCAGTTCCAGTTCGTACCGGGACACGCGGTACCCGCGGTTGCCGTTGAGCGGCAGGTACGGATCGATCGGCTCCTCGAGCATTCGGTTCGGCTTCACGACGCCACCCACGGTGCAATCGGGTTGCCCTGCCAGCGGGTGGAGGGCGGAACGGTGTCACCTCGCATCACCAGAGATGCAGGCCCTACCGTCGCTCCCGCGCCGATGCCGGCTGCGGGTAGCGCGACACAGTGCGGTCCCAGCGTTGCTCCTGCTCCCAAAGTGACGGTGTCCATGGACATGATCCGATCATGGAAGAGATGAGTTTGCACGACGCACCCCCGTTCCACTGTCGCTCCGTCGCCCAAAGTCACAAGATCTGCCTCGGGTAGCCAGTACGACTCACACCAAACGCCCTTACCGATCTTGGCCCCGAGTCCACGCAAGAAGATGTTCAGTACGGCCGTACCAGTCGCCGCGCGAGCGAACCACGGCGCCGCGACGGTCTCGACGAAGGCGTCGGCTACCTCGTTTCGCCAGACGAACGAACTCCACAGCGGATGCTCGACCTTGGCGATGCGTCCGACGACGATCCACTTGGCGGCGATGGTGATCGCGCCCGCCACTGCGCCGGCGACGAGCAGAATTACGCCGCTCAGCAGAGCCGCGAACCAGAATCCGACTGCGCCGACCAGTGCTTCGAGTGCAAACAGAACACCGAGACCGATGCCGAACGTGACCATGACGGGGATCAGTCGGCAGGTTTCGACCACTCCGCGGGCGATCTTGAGGCGCATGGGCGGATTGAACGTGCGGGCGGCGTCGGTGTCTCCGGCAGCCCTTCTCAGACGTACCGGTGGACTACCCAGCCACGATGATCCGGACTTGGCCTTGGACGGGGTAGCCGACAGAACCGCCACCAGACCGTTCTTGGGGACGCGTCGACCGGGGGCGGTCATACCGGAGTTGCCGAGGAACGCGCGCTTGCCGATCTTCGCCTGTTCGATGTGCATCCAGCCGCCGCCGAGGCCGTAGCTCGCAACCATGGTGTCGTCAGCGAGGAATGCGCCGTCGGCGACCGTCGTGAACTTGGGAAGGAGGAGCACGGTGGAGGCTTCGACGTTCTTGCCGATCTTGGCGCCGAGAAGGCGGAGCCATCCCGGTGTCAGCAAGCTCGCGTAGAGCGGGAAGAGGAAGGTTCTGGCCGAGTCGAGCAGGCGTTCGGTCGCCCACACCTGCCAGCCGATGCGGCTGCGGACAGGGTGGTAACCGGGGGTCAGCCCGATCGAGAGAAGACGAACGGCCACAAGGGTGACGACTGCGAAGACGAGCAAACTCAGGATGGTCGCGACGGGAAGCATGATCAGCGATTGGAGCACTGCGCTCGCGAGCGTGTCGGTGTCGCGAATCCACCAACCGATCAATGCGATCCCGGCCATCAGCGCGAAGATCGGCATACCGGCCAGGAAGGCCGAGGTGACGCCGTATACCGGCACCCAGCCGGGCGCGCGCTTCGGATGTTCGGCAGGCCAAGGATGATTCGCTTTCCCGACCTTGGTGGCGGGGGAGCCGGCCCACTGCTGGTTTGCCTTCACTCGGCCGAACACCGCAGATCCGGGTTCGACGACGGCGTCGCGACCGATACGCGCGCCGGGCAGAAGCGTCGAGCGTGAACCGACGGAGGCGCCGTCACCGATCTTGATCTCGCCGATGTGAATGACGTCGCCGTCGATCCAGTGGCCGGAGAGGTCGACTTCGGGTTCGACGGAGCAGCCGTCACCGAGTTCGAGCATGCCGGTGATGGGAGGAAGTGTGTGGAGATCGACGCCGCTGCCGATGTCGGCGCCGAGGGCGCGGGCGTAGTAGAGCATCCACGGTGCGCCCGAAAGGTTGGCTGCGCCACTGGCTTCGGTGAGTCGGAGCGCTATCCACAGACGCAGGTGTTCACTACCACCTCGCGGGTACGTTCCTGGCTCCAACTTGCGTAGGAGCAGGCGCGCCCCGACGACGGCGATGGTCATACGGCCGATCGGCGTGATGAACACGATGAACGCCAACAGGATCCACCACCACGAGACCGTGGGCGCCCAGCTGACGTCGACGAACCAGCCGAGGACGTTGTTCGCGATCGCCAGCCACGTCACCCACTGCAGTCCGGTGAGCGTCGTGAGCGGAACGGTGACGGCGATCTGCGCGAGCTGAGTCTTCAAGGGTGTCGGAGCGACGATGCGCGGCTCCACAGTTTCGGTGGGTGCCAATTCGTCGAGATATTCGGCGAGCGATCCCAACCGTGGGTGGTCGTAGAGCTGTGCGACGGTCACTTCGGGGAACCGCTCGCGCAGGGCGGTTACCAGCTGAGCCGCAGAGAGGGATCCGCCGCCCACTTCGAAGAAGTCGTCGTCGAGTCCGGTGATCTGCGCGCCCAGGATCGAACCCCACAGACCGGCAACCCAGGCAGCGGTGCCGTCGAGGCCCAACGCGGCCCCCGCATCTTCGCCGGCGCCGGGCAACGGCCACGGCAGCGCATTGCGGTCGACCTTGCCTGACGTACGCGTCGGAAGTTCGTCCATCAACGCCAGACGCGGCACGAGGGCTGCTGGGAGCTGTTCGCTGAGCAGTGCATGAGCGGCCTTGAGATCGAAGTCGGGATCCGTGCTGGCGATGTATCCGACGAGGAGTTGATTGCCGGCTGCAGTCTTCTTCACGGCTGCGGCAGCGCCGCTCACGCCCGGCAGGTTCTGCAAGGCGTTGTCGACCTCACCGAGTTCGATGCGCCTGCCGCCGAGCTTGACCTGATCGTCCGCGCGGCCCTGGAACATCAGGCCGGTGGTCTCGAGCCGGACCAGGTCGCCGCTTCGGTAGGCGCGTTCCCACCCGAGCGAGGGCATCGACGCGTACTTCTCGGCGTCCTTCGCGGGGTCGAGGTAACGGGCGAGGCCGACGCCGCCGATCACCAGCTCGCCCACCTCACCGACCGCGACGGGATTGCTCTGGGCGTCGACGACGGCAAGGTCCCAGCCGTCGAGGGGGAGGCCGATGCTGACGGGGCTCTTGCCGTCCATCAGTGCGCCGCAGGCGACGACGGTTGCCTCGGTGGGGCCGTAAGTGTTCCAGACCTCGCGGCCCTCGACGGCCAGGCGTTCGGCCAGTTCGGGTGGGCAGGCTTCGCCGCCGAAGATCAGCAGTCGAACGGCTTCGAGGGCCTCGGCCGGCCACAGAGACGCAAGCGTCGGCACAGTGGAGACGATGCTGACGTCACGCGAGACCAGCCACGGGCCGAGGTCCATGCCGCTGCGAACCAGCGAACGAGGAGCCGGGACGAGGCAGGCGCCGTGGCGCCACGCGAGCCACATCTCCTCGCAGGACGCGTCGAATGCCACGGAGAGTCCCGCGAGGACGCGGTCACCAGGCCCGATGGGCTCGTCCTGGAGGAACATGCGCGCCTCGGCGTCGACGAACGCCGCGGCATTGAGGTGAGTGACCGCGACGCCCTTGGGGGTGCCCGTGGATCCTGAGGTGAAGATGATCCAGGCGTCGTCCTCGGGTTCGGGTTCGCGAACCGGTGGATGTTCGAGCCGCTTCGGCGCCGTCCCCGGCTGGATTCCGTCGCCGGTGATGATTGCCGCTACCTGCGCCTCGCCGAACACCAAATCGGCGCGCTCTTCCGGATCGTCGGCGTCGACGGGAACGTAGGCGGCGCCCGCCGCGAGGATCGACAGGATCGCCACGTACAGCGAACGCGAACCTGACGGCATCCTGATTCCGACGCGGTCACCTGCGCCGACGCCGGCATCACCGAGCCAGCGCGCACCGAGCGCGATCTCGTCGAGCAACTCCGAGTACGACAGTGTGGTGTCGCCGTCGTCGATGGCAGGTGCTTCCGGGTTGGCCTCGGCTGAGGCCCGCACGATGTCGATGAGCGTGCGCGGCGCAGGTGCATGCGCCGACCGTAGGAATACGGACGGAATCCCGAAAGATTGTTCCGTCTCCGACTGCGACTGGAGTGGCAAACCCGTTGGTCCTGTTCTACTCACGAAACTTAGAGTCCTGCGAACTGTCGAGTTGAAAGTCTCATGACAAGTTTGCGAGTTGGTGAACAGATATGCCTAATGCAACATGCCGAACGTGCCGGTCAGTCCGTACTGGCAGCTTGCGCGTGGCCTTCTGCCGAGTCGGCGAACTCGGGTGTGTCGAACACCTCTCCGCCCAGTGGATCGACGACCTTCGATTCCTCGGAGAAGTCGACGGCGCCGGTATCCGGGTCGATGTTGACCGCATGGGCGGGGACTTCGTGGACCGCGACGAGCATGTGGGCGTCGGAGGGATCCGTCATGATCCCGCTTTGTGACGGAGTGAGCCCGGCGAAGGTCGACGAGATCTTCAGATCGCGGAGCCGCTTTTCGGTGGGTTGCGGAACGTCGGTCGATGCCGAGGTATTTGTAGAAACCCGCAGGTAGCGCGGTGCCGAAGCGACCTCGTATCGGAACGCCTTCAGCATCGACAGACATGCCAGCACCATGATGACCGAGAACGGTACCGCCGTGGCGATGGCAACGGTTTGCAGCGCCGTGAGCGATCCACTGCCACCCACGATGAGGAGAACTGCGGCCGCGGCACCGGAGAGGAACGTCCAGTAGACACGCGTGATCTTGGAGGTCTCCAAGCTGCCACCGGTCGCAAGGATGTCGATGACGATCGAGCCGGAATCCGCGGACGTGACGAAGAAGAAGACGATCACGACGATCGCGAGAACACTCGAAATCGTTCCGAGCGGAAGTCCGTCGAGAAGCGTGAACAATGACGTGTTGGTGTCCACTGAGCCGGATGCGTCGAGCATCGTGCCCTCGTTGCGCTGACGCAGAATGCCGGAGTTACCGAAGATCGTGAACCACAACGAACCAACCAGCGTCGGGGCCAGCAGCACACCGAAGACGAATTCGCGGATGGTGCGGCCGCGTGAGATGCGCGCGATGAACATGCCGACGAACGGTGCCCAACTCATCCACCAACCCCAGTAGAAGATGGTCCATGCACCCTGCCAGCCGTCTTCGGCGAACGGGGACGTGCGCAGCATCAGCTCGGGCAAGGCCTGGACGTATCCGCCGAGGTTCTGCACCCACGACTGCATCAGGAACAATGTCGGTCCTAGAATCAGGACGAACAGGGCCAGCGCGGCAGCAAGCATCATGTTGATGTTGGAGAGCCACTTGAGGCCCTTCGTGACGCCGGAGACGACCGAGAAGGTGGCCATGCCCGTCACGATGACGATGATGGTGATGACCAACCAGTTGTCGGTCTCCACCCAGCCGAGGTAGTCGAGGCCGGCCGAGATCTGCTGGACACCGAAGCCCAGCGACGTCGCGACACCGAACAGCGTGCCGACGATGGCGACGACGTCGATGGCGTGGCCGATCTTTCCTTCGATGCGAGCCCGTCCGAGGAGCGGCTCGAGCAACCAACGGATCGAGAGCGGACGACCCTTGCGGTAGGTCATGTACGCCAGACCAAGGCCGACGACGACGTAGATCGCCCACGCATGAAGGCCCCAGTGGAACAGCGTCAGTTCCATTGCTTGATTGGCTGCGGCGTCCGTGGATCCGGCGATCTGCCCGGCGACGGGTGGGGTCACGTAGTGCGAAAGTGGTTCGGCTACTCCGTAGAACACGAGCCCGATGCCCATGCCGGCGCTGAAGAGCATCGCGAACCACGAGAGCATCCCGAACTCGGGCTGCTCGTCGTCACGTCCCAATCGGATGTTGCCGATGCGGCTGATTCCGCAGTACAGCGCAAAAATGACGAAACCGGTGGCCGAGAGGATGTACCACCAGCCGACGCCGTCGCTGATCACGTTGTTGAGTGTTTCGAAAGCGTCCGCGGCTGTTCCCGCGTAGATCACGGCAAAGGCGATCAGGGCAAAGATCACTATCGACGCGGGGATGAACACGGGTTTCCGTAGTTCACGCCACGCAGTTTTGACCGCAGTCATTCCACTCCTCGAACGTTCAGGCATTCACAGCGCCCCTCAGGGCAGCCACATGTCACGCGTAGGTGGGCGTTTCGCTCACACCATCGCAGGTCAAGACCGGGCTATTGCTTTGAAATTCAACGTAACGTCAAGTTTCGGTCAACTCAACTGGACGAAAGATGCTGCACTGTCGCGAAAGTTCTCACTGGATGCCGTAGTTCCGGTTGTAAATCGTTGGGTAATAGTGGCATTGGGTCATGAGTGGAAGGCTGAACGGCGAATTCGATTGGTGCGGTGAGTTGAATCGGTCGAGTCGACGCTCACCGATTGACCACATTTGTCAAACTCGGCGAAACAGCCTGTCTGTCAGGTGGTTAACTCCTGGCGTGCGCGCTCGATCGTGGCGGTCAGGTGTCGATACCTAACTGTGATTGTGATGGTCGCAACTATCAGTGATGCGGGCCCTGTTCGCCCCGCTGAGCGTCGATCAGATCCATCGCATCCTTCAGACCCAAGCCCGGATGCAGTTCGCGTAGTGCCTTGATTGCCGGAATACGGTCGTCAGTCGACGCGAGTGCGCTACGGACGTCGTCGGCGGGTATTTCGGTGGGGGCAGTTGTCCCTTCCCACCACACCGACTGAGGTTTGTTCCTGTTTCGCCAGGCCTGGACGGTGCCGTAGGCAAATCCGGCCGTCGCGAAAAGCCAGATTGCCAGGCGAACCCAATTACCGGTTGTCGGTTCCGTGGCCACTGTATGGATGGTGCTCGGACCGACTACGACGACGAGCAGGACGAGGCCAATCGTCTGGCCCCATCGCTCGACGCGCCTGCTCGGTACCCACCACTCGGCCATCGATCGATACTCGCACAGGGCTGCTGTTTCGATGCGACGATGGAGATCATGGAGATTCGTGATGCGGTGGAGCGATTTCGAGGGGAATCAGGGACCTCGACGATCTTCGGAGAACCGCACCAGACCAGCGACGGATCGACGATCATCACGGTTTCGCGTCTACACCGGCGGTGGCGCCGCGACCCGATACCGGTGCCAGTGGGAGTGTTCTCGATCCACGAGGGTGAGCCGTCGTGGTCACCGGCCGTCGATCACACCAGGGCGGCTTTGATGGGGGAGTTCATCGGGTTGGCGGCCGCAGTGATCGCAACTCTGGCCGTTCTACGTCGTCCGCCCTGGCCTGATGTGACGATTCAGAAGGGGTGACCCAGAATTACGCCGATCAGTTGGAACGGCATCGCGAGGAACATCGATCCGACGTAGAGCGGATAGCGAATCGGATCGCCGGCGAGGTAACCCTCGGCGAGCCAGGCCATGACGTCTGCTGATCCCATAGTCGTTACTTCCCTTCGCTGTTGTGGTTCACCGACATTTTCGGTCGTGGGAGTTGTTTTGTTACAAGCGAACTCGAAGGAGGGGTGCATGTGAAGGCAGTTTCGACGCAGCAAACGTCGTCAGGCGAGATCCCCGGGGGCGGTGTCCTCTACCAGCTAAGTCTCGATACTTGGCACTGTGCCGTAGTGAAATCTGTGCATTCTGCACATGTCGGGACAATTCGGTGAGCCCTACAGTCGCTGCATGACAACGACACCTTCTCCTCTCTCAAGAAAGACCGTCGTACTGATCGGCGGCGGAACAGGCATCGGGCTGCGAGTGGCGCAGCTTGCCGTCGACGCCGGCGCGCAGGTAGTTCTCGGTGGCCGAACCGCATCCAAGCTCGAAGCAGCGGCCGCGCAGCTGGGTGAGGCTGCGCACTGGTTCACCGTCGACACCTCCGACGAAGACTCGGTGAAAGAGTTCTTCACCAACATCCCCAGCGTCGATGCTCTCTTCACCACGGCTGCCGATTACCAGGTCGGCTCGTTCCGTGAACAGAGCGTCGAGGAAGCGGCGTCGCCGTTCACCTCCAAGTTCTGGGGGCAGTACCGCGTCGTGCACGCTGCGCTCGACAAGCTGACACCCACCGCATCGGTGGTCCTCATGTCCGGCGCTGCCAGTGTGCGGCCACCCGCAGCTGCCGCGGCATACGTTGCAGCCAACGCGGCAATCGAGGGGCTCGGGCGGGGGCTGGCGGTCGAACTGTCGCCGATCCGCGTCAACACTGTCGCTCCCGGAACCATCGACGGGCATCTGTGGGCTCAGCGCCCGGCGGAGGTTCGGGAGGCCGCGTTCACCTGGAGTGCCGAGAACAACGTGCTCGGCCGCGTCGGGAACGAAGACGAGATTGCACAAGCGGTGTTCTATCTCTTCACCAACACGTACACAACGGGTTCCACGCTGTACCCCGACGGCGGATACGCGTTGCGTTAGACCCGTGCCATTTGGCGACTGTGTGAAATGACGACTGTGCGAAATGCATTGTCGTAACACGAAGAAACGCCAATTCGCCCATAGGCGTGACCCTGGCCACATTCGTACCGTCTTCTCCGAGAACACTTCCCAACTATTCGAGGAGTCCGTCATGAAAAACACGTCAACGACCGCCGCCGGCGGTGAAGTGTCCGACGGTGACGACTACGCGCTCACCCGCGTTCCCGACGAAGCACGATATTCGTGGTTCTCGGTGGCAGTACAGCGATTCGGTCAGGTATCGGCACTCGCACAGTTCTTGCTCGGTGCGACGCTCGGCTACGGTATGACGTTCTGGAATGCCTTCTGGGCATTGACAGTCGGGGCGGTGATTCTCGAGGTCGTCTGTATTTTCATCGGCATCATCGGGGTTCGTGAAGGGCTCAACACATCGGTGGTCGCACGCTGGTGTGGATTCGGGCACGCAGGTTCCGCGGTGATCGGTTTGGTGATCGGGGTCAGCCTGATCGGTTGGTTCGGCATTCAATCTGCTGTCTCTGCATCAGGTTTGCACGGAATCATGCCGTTTCTGCCGCAGTGGGCGTGGGCTTTGGCCTTCGGTCTCCTGATCACCGCGATAGTCCTTCGCGGGTTCGGATCCATGCAACTGATCGCCAACATCACCGTTCCGCTGTTCCTGATCCTGGTCGGTTGGGCCGTCATCGCCGAACTGCGTAATCACTCGCTGTCAGATCTGATGACATCTGCGCCGGCCGGGCCGGAGCTCAGCTTCCTCGCCGGAACTACCATCGTCGCAGGCGGTTTCATTGCCGGAGCCGTGATCACACCCGACATGACGCGCTTCAACCGCACGGCAGGCGATGTCGTGAAACAGACGCTCGTCGGAATAACGTTGGGCGAATACGTGATCGGGCTGACCGGTGTTCTCCTTGCCCATGCCGTTCGCAGTTCCGACATTGCCACGATCATTCTCTCGTCGGTCGGTTGGGTCGGCGTTCTGATCATCGTTCTCGGCACCTTCAAGATCAACGACTGGAACCTGTACAGCTCGGGGCTCGGCGTCGTGAACTTCATCGACGTCGTGTTCGGTCGACGGATCAATCGCGCAGTTGTCACAGCAGTTGTCGGCATCACCGGTTCGGTCCTCGCGGCTGCCGGAATCCTGAACTCGTTCACCGACTTCCTGATCCTGTTGGGCGTCGGATTCCCGCCGATCGCCGGGATCATGGTGGCGGAATACTTCATCGTCAAGACATGGCGCAAGGATCTGGAGGAGAGTCGAGCTGCGGGTACCCTCCCGAACTCGGCACCCACTTGGGTACCGGCCACGCTGGTGATCTGGATCGTCTCGGCGCTGATCGGTCATTACAGCACCTTCGGCCTGCCGTCGATCAACGCGGTGGCCTCGGCCTTCGTTCTCTACGTCGTCGCGGGTCGACTCGGCCTGATTCGCGGAGTCGGACGCACCGCAACCGAAGCGCCGCAAGAGACTTCGGGAAGATCTGCGCTCACGCACTAGCACGGCACACACTGTAGAAGGGAGTTCGCGATGCGAATCGGAATCGACGTCGGTGGTACGAACACCGATGCGGTCCTGATGGACGGGACCACCGTCATCGGGCATGTCAAACACTCGACCAGCAAGGACATCACCGGCGGAATCGGCGGAGCTCTGACGGCGCTGCAGCAGCAGTACTCGTTCTCTCCCAGCGCTGTTCAAGCAGTGATGATCGGCACGACGCACTTTCTCAACGCTCTCATCGAGCAACGCGGACTTGCACCGACAGCGGCTCTGCGATTGGGGCTTCCGGCGACCGCCGCGCTTCCGCCGATGGTGGGGTGGCCGCGAGACCTGGTCTCCGCTGTGCAAGGAAGGCACTACCTCGCTCACGGTGGGCACGAGTTCGACGGTCGTCGTATCTCGCCACTGGACCCCGACGAGATTCGCCGCCATGCCGCCGATATGGCTCGCAGCGGTACTCGTTCGGTCGCAATATCTTCGGTGTTCTCTCCGGTCAATCTCGAATGCGAAGCGGCCGCCGCGGAGATCGTGCGTGAGGAACTCGGCCCGGACGTCGCAATTTCGCTCTCGCACGAGATCGGTCGAGTGGGTCTACTCCAGCGGGAGAACGCGACCATCATCAATGCTGCGCTGCGCGAGCTCGCCGATCACATCGTCGACGGTCTTGCCCGATCTTTGGTCGAGCACGGCATTGTCGCGCCGCTGTACCTGAGCCAGAACGACGGAACCTTGATGGACATCGAGTACGCGAGGCGTTATCCGGTGGCGACTTTCGCTTCGGGGCCGACCAACTCCATGCTAGGCGCCGCTGTTCTGTCCGGTCTGGCCAGCTGTGCGGTGATCGACATCGGGGGCACCACTACCGACGTGGGCGTATTGACCAACGGTTTCCCCAGAGAAGCCACCACGGAGGTGACGGTCGCGGGGGTACGGACCAATTTCCGTATGCCGGACGTCTTCTCGATCGGTATCGGTGGTGGTTCGGTGGTGGATGCAGACGGACTCACAGTCGGACCCGAATCTGTGGGATACGAATTGGGTTCACGAGCAATCGTATTCGGCGGTGACACGTTGACGGCCACCGACATAGCCGTCGCGGCAGGCTTGGCCGACGTCGGAGATCGCAGTGCGGTGGCGCACCTCGACCGCGGCCTGGTGTCGACGGCACTCGACCGGATCTCGCGCCGAGTCGCCGACGCCGTGGAACAGATGCGGACCACGTCGGATCCACTTCCCGTTGTGGCGGTTGGCGGGGGATCGGTACTACTGGAGCGTGAACTCCCGGGCCTGGGAACGGTGATTCGTCCTGAGCGCTTCGATGTTGCCAATGCGATCGGCGCTGCGATCGCGCAGGTCAGTGGTGAGGTAGATCGAGTCGAAGCGGTGCGGGACGGGCACCGGCAGGTTTTTGCCGACGATGCTCGCCAGGAGGCGATCGATCGGGCAGTCGCCGCAGGCGCACGGCCCGAGTCGGTGCAGATCGTGGAGTTCGACGAGGTCCCGATTCCGTATCTGCCGGGCAACGCAACGCGTATTCGAGTGAAGGCAGTCGGTGACTTGGCACTGCACAGTGGTTTGGTCTCCACCGGTCAGGAGGGCTCACGATGAGTTGGACACTACGAACGGCGGACCTCGACGACCTCGCCAGGGGCGCAGCCTTGTTGGGCACCGGCGGCGGGGGAGATCCGTTCGTCGGCAAGATGTTGGTCACGCAGGCGCTCGGTGAGGCCGGTGAAATCACAATTCTCGATCCGGAGGAGTTTGACGACGACGCGTGGGTGATTCCCGTCGCGCAGATGGGTGCCCCGACCGTCGTGGTCGAAAAGATGCCGCGCGGAACCGAACCCGAGCTGGCGCTGATCACGTTGGAGAAGCACACGGGTCGAACTGCAGATGCCACGATGCCGATGGAGTGCGGCGGAATCAATTCGATGATTCCGTTGCTGGTGGCCGCACGGCGCGGCCTGCCGGTTGTCGACGCCGACGGGATGGGACGAGCCTTTCCTCAGCTCGAGATGGAAACCTTCTCGGTGTACGGGATTTCGGCGAGTCCGCTCGCCATGGCGAACGAGCACGACGAGGTAGCGATCTTCGACACCGGAAGTGACAACAGCAGATTGGAGGGCCTCGCCCGCGGGGTGACGTCGAGGTTCGGTGGGATGGCGCACATCGCGCAGTACTCGATGACGGGTGCAGATGTGAAGCGGACGGCGATCCCACGGACTCTGTCGTTGGCCATGACCATCGGCCGGTCCATCAGACTTTCACGTGAGCAGCGGGTGGACCCGGTTCAGGCGCTGGTGGACGGTCTCGCCGACACGCTCTACGGATACGGGCGAGTTCTCTTTCACGGCAAGGTTATCGATGTCGACCGGCGAACCGATGAGGGGTTCGCTCGGGGTTCGGTGCGGATCGCCGGCGTCGGAGACGAAGAGCTGGAAGTTCAGTTCCAGAACGAGAATCTGATCGCCGTGCAATCCGGAGTGATGGTGGCGATCGTGCCAGACCTTATCTGCATCGTCGAGGCCGATACCGCCGAACCCATCACCACGGAGGGCTTGCGGTACGGGCAGCGCGTTGCGGTCATCGGGATCGCGACCCCACCCATCATGAGAACCCCGGAGGCACTGGCGGTGTTCGGTCCGGCAAGTTTCGGACTCGATCGCCCGTTCCTGCCGGTGGAGACACTCGAGCAACCTGTACTGGCAGAATAGCGAGCCGTGAGCAGGCTGCACGCGGTCCGGGAGGCCGACCTCGACGCGATCGCAGCGGGGGCGGTGGTCCTGGGCTGCGGCGGGGGCGGCGATCCACGCCTGTTCGTGGAAATGCTGCGTCCACTGATGACGTCTACTTCGGTGGAGGTCATCGCGCCGGACCAGTTGCCGGAGGAGGCATTGGTGATGCCGGTGGGAATCGTCGGATCGGCCCTGGCTTTGGAGGAGCAATTGCCCTCCGGGCGTGAGTTTGCAGATACTGCAGCAGCTTTGACGCGCTGGACCGGGAAGCGTCCGACCGCGGTGATGACTTTCGAAGGCGGTGGACTCAACGCTCTCTCCGGCATTGCGGCGGCGTTGGCGTTGGGAATTCCCGTGGTCGACGCGGACCTGCTGGGTCGAGCGATGCCGCGGCTCGATCACTTCTCTCTCGCCGCAGCCGGGTTGGAATTGTGCCCGGTCACCCTCGCCCAGCCCGGCGGCCTGATCACCGTCGTCGACGGAGTGGATGTGCTGGGCGCCGAGGTAGCAGTGCGGTCGTTGATCGGGAGAACCAGCGGTTGGGGCGCTCTGGCGATCGCGTCGATCGATGCGCGGACGGTGCAGGAGGCGTGCATTCCGGGAACTCTCTCCCGAGCATACGAACTGGGTCAGCACATCGGGGCACTGGGCAGTTGGCACGAGATCGCGGAAAGCTCCGGGGCCCTGGTAATGGGGACTGGCCGGGTGCGTGCGGTCCGTCGTAGTCGTCCGGACACCGGCGATCGTCGGGGCAGCGTGATTCTCGAACACGATTCTGCGGTGATACGAGTCGAATTCGAGAGTGAGTTCCTGACCGTCGCGTTGGACGGCGAGATGATTGCAACGTGCCCGGACATCGTGACGTTGCTCGACGTGCGGACCGGCGCCTTCGTCTCGTGTGAATCCGTGCACCAGGGGCACGATGTGGCCGTGTTGGTTCTTCCCGGTCCACAGTGGTGGGCGGAAGAAGTGGGCAGATTGAAAGTTGTCGGCCCGCGGGCATTCGGGATCGACCACGACGCAGTGCTGATGGAGGCGCGATGAGCGCGAGTGTTTCGGCGTTGCTGAACAACCCGGCCTTTGTCGGGGTGTATCGACTGGCCGGGGAGGGTGATCCCGTCGTGACGACAGTGGGAGCACTCACCGGGGAATCGGCACAGTCGGCCGAGGCCGTGTCGGATGCGGCGAGTTCAGGATCAGTTCTGGTGATTCTCGATCGAATCGACATCGGGGAGTGGAGATTCGACGCTCTCCTTCGGCGCACAGCGGCGACCGGCTGCCAGGTGGTCGCTGTGCACAGCACTGCGGCGGAGGATGCGAATCTCTCGTTGCTTGCCGATCGGCTCGGACTGGTGGTGCTCGGAGTATCCGACCCGTGGCAGTTCAGCGTGGATCTTCGTGATCTTCTCTCGAATTCGCGGGCGGTGATGGCCGACGCAGTACTGCGGGCGACACACGCGGGCCAACGAGCCGGAGGAAGCGTCGAGAATCTTCTGTCGGTGCTACTGAACACCTTTCAGCGTTCATTCTTTCTCCTGGACTCGTCCGGACGTCCGATGACCGGCGCCGACCTGTTGTCAGACACTGATCGAGCAGCCGCCGGTATGTTGTCGGGTCGCGGGGCGCCCACCACGGTCGAATTGGACTCCGGCGGGGTCCTGATTGCGTGCCCGGTGATGTCCGGCGCAGCCCGAGAGCCCTGGCTGGCGGTGCTGCTCCCGGTGCGTCAAAGCGTCGAAGAGGCTTCTCTCTCAGTGGTTCTCGACGTGGCCTCGTTGGCTGCCGGGCACCGACTGGCCGTTGCGCGCATGGTCGACGAGCGTGAAGCGCGCCGGCGTAGCGCGTTGCTCGGTGAACTGATCGACACGTCAGCAGACGCCACACCCGGACTGCTCCGGCGCGCACTCGACGCGGGTTGGATGCTGGACGGATGGCACATCGGCATCAAAGTCCTGGCGGTCGGTGAGGTCGACCTGGTGGCAAGACGCAGCGAGGTTGCAGATGCTCTCGCCGCCGAGGGAATCGACGCCAATGTCGTGGAACAGGCTGACGGCTGGGCGGCGTGGACGACTCTGCCAGGTGAGCCGCGACCGGAGGCGATCACCAGGATCGCCGAGTGCATCCGTGCAGCTCAGGCCAGGTTGGAACCCACGATGGAGACCTGGGTAGGTGTGGGACGCGCACACGACGGTCCGGCTGGAATCGGTTCGTCCCTGTCAGAGGCCGGGGATGCCGCTCGGCTCGCCGGTTCCCGATCTCAAACAGGTCGATTCCTGCACGTGGACCGCCTCGGGCTGGCGCAGTTGCTGCTGGCGTGGACGCGAACCGACACCTTCCAGCCTGCGGCCGCGGCATTGCTCGCACCGCTACGCGATTCCAATGGAGAGTTGCTCGAGACTCTGTCGACGTACCTCGACGAAGAATCGTCTCTGGCTCACACCGCAACCCGAATGAGCTTGCACCGCAACACCGTATCGAGTCGGATCGATAGAATTCAGCGCCTTCTCTCGGTCGATCTGGCCGATCCGGAAACCAGGCTTGCGCTCCACCTTGCTTGCCGGACCATCGCGCCCTGACGGAGATCTTCGCGGCTTCGTCTTGACAAGCACGGGAGGTTCCTGCCATCCTCGTTGCCAGGTCACGAGTACCAGTGTTCAGCCCCGGCTTGCTGGTCGGCAACCCTCCTCCGCGGTGGGGTGCTCCGGGTGACGACCCGGCTGCGTTCGAAAACGAATGCGGCAAGCGCGGACTCTTCCGGGGCCATCTCCCGACGAACGAGTCCTTGAACGTGAGGATTGTCTTCGATGACTGCTGTATTGAGTGCCGACACCTGCTGCACCACCGCGATTGCCAAGGTTTCGGGTGCCGACCTGCAGGTTCCATTGGTTCAGGGTGGCGAATGCTCCTACGCCAACTTCGACTACGCCGCGAGTGCGCCGGCATTGGCCCAGGTCACCGACCGTATCGCCGAGTTGCTGCCGACATACGCCAGCGTCCACCGCGGTGCCGGCTATGCGTCCCGGATCTCCACGCTCACCTACGAGAACGCTCGTGAATCCGTTGCTCGTTTCGTGAACTGTGCCGACGATCAGGTTGTCGTCTTCACCCGGAACACCACCGATTCGCTGAACCTGCTTGCGCAGTGCGTTCCCGGCAGCACCGTCGTCCTCGACGTCGAGCATCACGCAAACCTGTTGCCGTGGAACGACGCTCGTATCGTCACCGCCGCAGACACCATCGAAGAAACGATCGAGCGTCTGATCGGTGAACTGTGCACCAAGCCTGCCGCGCTGCTCGCAATCACCGGGGCCTCCAACGTGACCGGTGAGATCCTGCCGATTGCACGTTTGGCTGACATCGCTCACCGTTGCGGCGCACGTATCCTCGTCGACGCTGCTCAGTTGGCTCCCCACCGTCGCATCGACCTGCAGGAATGCGGCGTCGACTACGTAGCGTTCTCGGGCCACAAGCTGTACGCGCCCTTCGGCGCCGGCGTTCTCGTCGGCCGCCGTGACTGGCTCGACGAAGCTCAGCCGTACCTCGCCGGCGGCGGCGCCGTGCGTGAGGTGACCATCGAATCCACCGAGTGGGCTTGCGCGCCCGCACGCCACGAGGCAGGTTCCCCCAACGTGCTCGGTGCGGCTGCCATCGCGACCGCCTGCGAAACCCTGCACGCCCTGGACTTCGACGTGATCGCCGAGCATGAGAAGGCGCTCACCGCCCAGCTCACTGACGGCTTGTCCGCCATCGAGGGCGTCTCACTCGTGCGACTGTGGAACGACGCTCCCGACGCCGTCGGAATCGTCACCTTCACCGTCGACGGATTCGAAGCGGGCGAGATCGCCGCATTCCTCTCCGCCGAGCACGGCATCGGAGTTCGCGACGGTCGCTTCTGCGCACATCCGGTTCTCGCGCGCCTCGGCCTCTCCGGCGGTGCAGTTCGCGCCAGCCTCGGCCTCGGTAGCAGCTCGGACGACGTGACGCGGTTGGTCGACGCCGTGAACATCCTGGTTTCGAATCAGCGTGATTGGAAGTACGCGAAGACGGCAGGTGCGTGGAACCCTGTGCCCGAGACCCGCCCCTTCCTCGGAGCCGCAGACGACAATGCCGGCGCAGCCGAGTGCGTCTGAGCTGAGCTCGGTCCCCGAAAACTCGAACGGACAACTAGCATGGCAGCCATGGCACCAGCGGATTTTCCCGCCACCCCTTCGCGAGTGAGCATCACTCTCGGTCAGTGGTGCCGTCGCCATGTCGATCTGTGCCGCACCTCTTCAGGAATGTGTTCGAGCTGACGATTCGTCTCGCTCATCCCATACTTTTCTGATTTTCGGAGGTCTCACATGTCTTCACTCGCTTCGCATTCTCTGCACGTAGCGGTCGAGTTGACCGGATCCGGTCACCATCCGGCAGCTGAGGGCGCACCCGGCAACCTGCCCATCATCGGCGGCGACTACTGGGTGGACCTCACCGAGGGTGAAAAGGCTCTCGATTTGGCTTCATTCCCTACCAATGTGGTTCGGATTCGCGCTGCGGATCTGCGTGAGGCACTGCTCGAACGCGCACGGATACGCGCTGCCGTCGCCGAAGAAGGACGCGATCCCGACAGCGTCGCAGTGCTGGTCGATCTCGAGATTCTGATCGCGCCGGAGGCTCGCTCCGCTCGTAAGGAGCTTGCGCAGTTGGACAGCGCGTTGACCTCGCCGCGGGTTCCCGTTTCGCTTCATTACGTCGGAACGCCTTCCGGTCTCGGCAGTTTGATCGCCGATATCCGAGCTGCGGAGGTCGCCGACGGCGTTACATTGCTGCCTCTCGCATTGCCTCGCACGCTCGAGCATCTGGTGGACAGCACCATTCCGTGGCTTCAGGATCGCGGACTTGTCACACCGTCCACCGCAGTCGACGAGGTTCTCGGGCGTTTCGGACTGCCGCCCCGTCAGCGCACGCTTGCGTCCTGATCGTCACCGATTGCATCTGCGTACAGGTGGAACAGCGACGGTAATTCGTCGGCACCGTCCACCTGTGCCAGAAGCGTCCAGCACTGCGCAGTGATCGACCGAGCCCTCGTGCCGATCCAGTTGGTGGGCAGTAGTTCCGGCGGCAACAGCGGATCCGGTTCCATGGCGCGCGTGAATTCCGCCGCGAGTTCGATGGTCATCGTGACAGCATCGGTACCCGGACTGTTCTGCAGTTTGTGCAGGCGTGCGGTCGCTACGTCGAGTAGCCGTTCGTATCCGTCAGCGATCTGGTCCAGTGGCCACAACTGCGCGGCAATTTCCACGGGGTCTTCGAGCATGCCCACTTTCAAATCTCGAGTGGTGAGAGAAGACAGGTGCTGTTCGACGTCGAGTTCGGCGGCCGCATCGCGAATATACGGTTCCCAGGCGTGCGGCGAGACGTACAGACCGCCCTGGACGAGCGCGCCACCGAGGTAAACGACCCTGGTGCGCAGCGCATCTCGCGCTTTCCGTGACGACTCCGGAATTGCGAATCCGGCCAGGTGCCAATACCCGTCCCACGGCGTCACAGTGTCGCGGTCTTGTCGATAGGCCAGCCGAACGAATTCGACGTCGGGTTCCATCTCGCGCAGGGCTTTCGGCGTTGCTCGTAGCGTGGCCTGCCGCCCGCGACCTTCCTGAGTGAACTTCCCCTCGGTGACCAACCGCTTGATGCACAGCCGAACCTGTTGATCAGTTTTGCCGAGGGCGTCGGCGGTGGCATAAAGGGTGCGTCCGTCGACAGTTCCGTCCGTGCGCAGTAGTCCCTCGATCAAGATCCTCGTGGGTACCTCGACGTCCCTGTCGGTCATCGCCATGTCCTTTCCTCGCTTCTCGACATCTTCGCCCACAACTGTACTATCGAATGTAATACGATCGTTTCAAATTCGTACGTTAGGGCGGGAAGATGGCAGCGGAATCGATGAGCGAGGGCAAGAGTAAGCCTCGTTTACGCAGGTGGATGGTTACTTCCCTGGCGGTGGTCGTTGTTCTGATCGCGACTCTGGTGGGCTGGACGCTGTACCAGAACACCTATGACATCCGTGAGGAAAAAGTGACGATCACCGGGGGACCGGTGCCGCTCCAGGGAGTCCTTGCACTGCCCGAACACGGTGACGGTCCCTTCGGGCTCGTGGTTTTCGTCCACGGAGACGGCCCGGTCGATGCAACACATGAGACGTTCTATCGACCGGTGTGGGAGGCGTTCGCAAAGGCGGGGTACGCGTCACTCTCCTGGGACAAGCCGGGGGTGAATGGGGCACCGGGCAATTGGCTCGATCAGAGCATGGACGATCGCGCGGCAGAAACGGAAGCGGCAATCGAGTGGGCGCGGGGACGTTCGGATATCGATCCGTCTCGGATCGGTCTGTGGGGTGCAAGCCAGGCAGGGTGGGTGATGCCCAAGGTGGTGAACCTCGACCCGGACGTAGCGTTCGTCATTGCCGTGGGTCCGGCGATCAACTGGCTCCAACAAGGTGAATTCAATACCCTTGCCGAGCTTTCAGAGAGAAATGCGTCGGCCGACGAGTTCGAGAAAGCGCGGGTCGATCGTGCGAAGAACTTGGATCAGTTGGCCCGTGATGCATCGTTCGACGATCTCGTGGCCTCCGGCGAGGCCGACGGTCTCACCGAAGACCGGTGGAACTTCATCCGAAAGAACTACCTCTCGGATGCGCGAGCCGATCTCGAAACCGTGAAGGTTCCGGTGCTCTTGATCATCGGCGGACAAGACGTCAACGTCGACGTGGCTGATACCGAAAGGGTGTACCGCGAATTACTCGACTCGCCAGGGCAACTGGTGGTCAAGAAGTACCCCGACGCCACTCACTCGATTGTGGAGAAGGACCTCGAAGACTCGGAATTGATGTCGGCTCTGGTAGCCGTTCTTGCTCCCCGTTCGATCTTCGCTCCCGGCTATCTAGCGGATCAGACTGCATTTTTGGAGGGAATTCATGGCTGACGGAATCACGGTTGTCGCACTGGGCGGTGCCGGCGCCATGGGCTCGGCAGCAGTTCGTCTGGCCGCAACATTGCCGGGAATCGGCAAGGTAGTAGTCGCGGATCGCGATATCGATGCTGCGAAGCGTCTTTCAGTTGAACTGGCGCAGGCGTCAGCGGAAGTCGAGGCGCGCCGCATCGACGTCACGGACGGTCGCACGCTACGTGAATTGCTCGACGGCGCAGACGTGGTCGTCAATACGGTCGGACCGTTCTTCCGTTTCGGCGTCGGCATTCTCCAGGCAGCGATCGAGACCGGGACTCACTATCTCGACATCTGCGACGACTGGGAGCCGGCCGTCGACATGCTGGAATTGGACTGTGCCGCGAGGGGAGCCGGAATCTGTGCGGTAGTCGGCATGGGCGCAAGTCCCGGGATGAGTAACCTCCTGGCCGCGATGGCAGTCTCGCGATTGGACGTGGTCGACGATCTGTATACAGCCTGGCCGGTTGATGTCGAGGGCGAGGACGAGTCGGTGGACACATTGAGTGCAGCCGCCGTTCACTGGATGCAGCAGATCAGCGGCCAGGTTCCGGTGGTTCGTGCGGGGCGAATCGTCAACGAAGAACCGTTGCGTTCCATCGCACTCGAACTGCCCGGCGGACGTCGGGGGAACGCTTACGTGGTCGGGCATCCGGAGCCGGTGATGTTTCATCGGACCATCAAACCTGCGGGGCATTCGGCAAATCTGATGGTCATCACACCGGAAACCGTGGCGTTTCTCGACGTTCTCCGCGCCGACATCGACAAGGGGAGAATCGATCTCGACTCGGCCGCCGAAGAATTGGGCAAGCCTTCGCTCGGACGGATGATCCGTGCTGCGCCTCGAATGCTCACGCGCGCCGGCCACGGATCCTTGCCGTTGTTCTTCGCCTCGGCGACAGGGGCGCTCGAAGGTCGAGAGATGCGCGTCGTGGCACGGATTGCCGACGATTCGCCGGTATCGGAGTTGCTGTCGGACATGGCCGGTGCAACCGGAATCCCCTTGGCGCTCGGCCTTGCTCAGGTGGTGTCCCGGCTCGCCGACGGAACGATTTCGGATCGGGTCGGTGTGCACTCACCGGAGAGTGTCATCGATCCGGAAGTTCTGTTCACAGCGCTGGCGCGGTTGTTCGATCGAACCGATTGGAGGGAGATCGTCACCGTCGAATCCGAGTTCCGCTAGTCAGTTCGCGGCGTGCGATCCGATGCGACTGCGGATTTCGGTCTCGACGCGATCTGCGTCCTTGGGGCTGAACGAAGGCGCTCCGTGGCCGGCGAGAGTGAGTACCACCGCGGTCTCCTTCCACGGGCGTGAAAGATCCAGGCTGTACCACGAGCTGAAATCTGTTGTTCCCCAGATTCGTAGGCGTCCGCTCAGCCATGACATGACTCCGAGGTCGACGGATTCGATCTGCGAGTACGGGACGAACTTGCTGACAAACGGAAAGTAGTAGTGGCGGATCGTGACGCCCTGATCGTCGATCCGGACGGTCCTGTCCTCGTAGATCGTTGATGTCCCTGTACTCACAGTGAAAACCCGGTCCCTGCTGTTCGACGCTCTCGGCGGATGCCGAAAACCAACCATACAGTCTCCACTGGGGCGGGTGGCCCGCCCGAGTGTCAGGCGCTGGTAGTCCTCGCGACGACGAGATCGCTCACCGCGATCTGAGCGTTGCCGATTGCCGCCTGAACCGGTTCGCAACTACTCGATGCTCTGGCGAGCGCAAGAACTGCGGTGAGTAGGGCGGCGTCGGGCTCTCCTTCGAACGGTCCGCTCTGGACGTCGAACTTTCCAGCGCGCAACTGCTTTCGGGCATTGATTCCAAGTTGTGAAATGACCTCGTCCATCGCGGTCAGGCACTGGGCGAGCGCGCCGATCGACCAGTAGAGATCGGCAGCGACGACGGGTGTCTGCGATGCCACGGTGCCGGCGCGGCGCAATCGGTGGTGAGTGTCTCGGAGTATCTCGGGCAGCCTGTGGTCTGCGCAATGTTCCATCCCGCCGCCTCCGTAAGGTGTAAAGTTAGGTTATTCAATTACGGTAGGGCAGGGCGGTAAGGGATGCAAGTAGTTTTAGACGATTACGTCGCCGGTGCGTCGTTTGCGACCGACTTGGTCAATACCTCGCCCCGCGTGTGGGTGGAGGCAGGTGACGCGTTGGCTGCCCCTCAGGCGCTTCACGATCTACTGGACGAACATGGACTCTCGCCGGATGCGCTCACCAACGGACGTCGGCTTACCAGCGGTGAACTTGCTGAGGTCAAGGAACTCAGAGAGGGGATTCGTTCGATTCTCGATGCTCCGACTTCTGATGAGCTCGTTGATCGCACTCATCGACTCCTGCAGACCGTCCCGCATCACGTCCGACTCGTGCCTGATGCCCGGTCCGACTATCGATGGAATGCGGTACCGGACAGCAGAATCAATCTCACCGGCGAACTTGCGCTGTTGATCGGCTACTCGTTGCTGGGGACTCTGCGCACATTGGGGTACGAACGATTCCGCCCATGCGCCTCGCCGACGTGCAACGGGGTGTTCGTCGATACAAGCCGGGGAGGGCGACGCCGCTACTGCATGCCGGCGTTGTGCGGCAACCGAATCAACGTCGCGAATCACCGTCAACGGCAGCGTCGTACTTAGCGTCTGCGCTTGCCCGGTCGATAGTGACAATCGAACAGAGTACGGCCGACTGTATGGGGAACTTCAACGAGATACAGACCACGTCAGTCCCGCACGATTGTCGCCATGGCAACTCCTAGTAGATGGCGGCTCGTATGAAAGCCCGTTCTGTCTCCGCGACAGCAGTTATCAGCGTTGGCGTTTTCACCCTGGCCGGGTGTGGCGGCGCATCCAGTCCCGAAGGTTCAGTCGGTGAGTATGCAAAGGACGGCAGTTTCACGACTGTGATCAACGCCGATCCCGGAAATCTGCACCCTCTGATCACCAACCTCACGTCGACTCAGATCGTGAACGCGTACTCGTACGATTCGTTGATCGACATCGACGCGCAAACACGCACTGTGCGTCCCTATCTGGCGGAGAGTTGGAGTGAAGAAGGGAACACGCTGAAGTTCGTGCTCAAGAAGGGCATCACTTGTGCCGACGGCACTTCCTTCACCGCACAGACCGCGGCCGATGACATCAACTGGGTCATGGATCCTGAAAACGCTTCACCGCTACGCGGATCCACTGTGCCGATGTCGACTTCGGCCTCAGCGGACGGTGACGAACTGACGGTGACTACCGCCGAGCCAGCGCCCTTCCTGCTCTCTCGAATCGGCGCGTTGAGGCTTCCGTGCGCTGCGACGCTCGAAGACCCGGCCAGCATCCGTTCGAGTAGCAACGGAACGGGTCTGTTCAAGGTCACCGAAGTTGTTCCGAACGATCACATCACGATGGAACGCCGCGACGGTTACACCTGGAGTCCGAACGGCGAGACCACTTCCGACACTCTCGGAGTGCCGAAGACAGTGACGATCAAGATTGTCACCGATCCCAGTACGACGGCGAATCTTGTTCTCACCGGCGGAGTGAATGCCGCAGCGGTCACCGGTTCGGACGAGGAACGAGTCTTGGCCGCGGGTCTGGATTCGAAGACCTACACCACGTTGTCCGGCGAGTTCATCTTCAATCATTTCGCGGCCCTACCCACGGCAGACCGTGCTGTGCGGCAGGCCCTCGTGCAGGCAGTAGACCTGGACGACTACACCGAGATCACCACCGGCGGTAAAGGAACCCGCGCACGCGCCCTCGCGGTTTCGGAACCCCTTGCCTGCGACTACAACAGTGTCGAAGGGACGATCCCCGATTTCGACGTCGATGCAGCAAAGAAAACGCTGTCCGACGCAGGTTGGAAGGCGGGGGCCGACGGCGTCCTGACGAAGGACGGTCGACCGCTTGCCCTCAACGTGATTTTCAACAACTCACGCGATACGAACTCTGCCGCCGCGGAATACGTGGCAACACAGTGGGAAGGACTGGGCGCGAAGGTGAAACTGACCGGCGGCGACTACAGTTTTGTCATCGCCAACACATTCAGCACCACCGACCTGTCGTCGTGGGACGTTTCCATCGGTTTGACGCTGGGGAGCGATACGCCGAGTATCTTTGCGAAGTACTTCACCGGCCCACCGAAGCCTGAAGGAGTGAACTTCGCTTCCCTCGACAACAAGAAGTACATCGAATTATCTACTCAGGCTTCGCTTCTTCCCGGTGACGAGTCCTGCAAGGTCTGGGAGGAAAGTGAGCGGGCATTGTTCAAGGACGTCGACCTGCTGCCGGTATCCACGACTCCCGCTCACATGTTCTTCAACGGGGCAACGTCGATCTATCCGCCATCGAGCGGAATCCTTCCGGGCTCGGCGATCCGTGTCCTGAAGTAGGACCCTCGGCAAACGCTCACTTTCGGGTATTGATCATCCGAAGAGCAAACCGAAATACCACTGCAGCACCCGCACCTGCAGCCAGGCCGGCGACGACATCGGCAAGAAGGACACCGACGCCTATGCCCAGGACGGCAGCGGCGGCGACAGCAAGGGCTACGTCAGCACGAGGAGCGGCGATCGCGGCATCCTTTCCCCGAGTATCGAACGAGCACCCATCTCAACGGAGCATGTCACGAAACTGTCGTCCGCAGGTGTATCAACAGCAAAATGTGTGAAACGCGTCGGCCCCGACGGAGTTGGACTCCGCCGGGGCCGGGCTGTGTACAGCGCAGTGTGTATTGCGCGCTGGCTCAGTGTGTCGGAACGGATTCCTTCGGGGACGTATCGGTGTGCTGGCTACCAATCTCCTTGCGGGAGTTGGAGCTGTTGAACCGAGGGAGGAAACCGGCCAGGACGAGTGCGACGACGGCGGATCCCGCAGCGAGGGCCATGACGACGCGGAAAGCGTTCTCCGACGGCAGCGTTGCCCCACCGATGGACATGGTCATCTGGGCGATGACGACACCCGCGATGGCGCTGGCGAATGATGTACCGAGGGAGCGCATCAGGGTGTTGAAGCTGTTGGCTGCACCGGTCTCGGACGGAGGAACAGCCCCCATGATGAGAGCGGGCATCGCGCCGTAAGCCATACCGGTACCGGCGCCGATGATCACTGCGATCACGATCAGTTCCCAAATCGAGTGCATGGCGAAAATGCCGATGCAGTAACCGATTGCGACGACAACGGCGCCGAGCATGAGCGTCACCTTGGGGCCGTGCGAATTGGTGATGCGTGAGGACAGCGGAGAGATCAGCATCATGATGATGCCGGAGGGAGCCATGACCAGACCTGCGGTGAGCATCGAACCGCCTAGGCCGTAACCAGTGACTTCAGGCAACTGGACTACCTGGGGAAAGACCATGCTGGCGGCGAACATCGCGAATCCGAACACGATCGATGCGAGGTTGGTGAAGAGCACCTGGCGGCGGATGGATACGCGTAGATCCACCAGCGGCTTGGGGGTGCGTAGTTCCCACCAAGCCCAGAATCCGAATATCAGGATCGCGGCGCCGAACAAGGAAAGCGTGAGCGTGCTCGTCCAACCCCAGTCGCCACCCTTGGAAATGGCCAGTAGTAGAGCGATGAGGGCGGCTGAGAGCGAGATTGCCCCGCCGAAGTCGAACGTGCCACCTGTGCGAACCGTCGATTCGGGGACCAGGACGACAACAAGAACGGCCGCAAGAGCGCCGAGCACGGCTGACGCCCAGAACAGGACGTGCCAGTCGGCGTACTCGGCGATCAAAGCCGCGATCGGAAGCCCCAGAGCGCCACCGACTCCCAGCGAAGCGCTCATCATCGCAACAGCGCCGGCGAGCTTCTTGGGCGGAAGTACATCGCGCATCACACTGATACCCAGCGGAATGACGCCGGCAGCAAGGCCTTGCAGGATTCGGCCGGCAACGAGGGGGATAACGCTCGAACTGAGTGCTCCGACCACCGAACCGGTTACCAGCAGCGCCATGCTGATCAGGAGTAGACGCCGTTTGCCGAACATGTCGCCCAAGCGGCCCATGGTCGGGACGGCGACGGCAGCTGCGAGCAGCGTGGCGGTCACAGCCCACGCGGTATCGGACGCCGGCGCGTTCAGGTACTCGGGCAGATGCGGGATGATCGGGATCACCAGCGTCTGCATGAGCGAGACGACGATGCCGGAAAACGCCAGAACAGCCACCACTGCGGTGGTGGCTGGCGACTTCGTTGTCTGTGGCGGCGTTGTCGGTGGTGGTGAAGTGGTTGACGACATTGCGGTAACTCCATCGGAAGGAAGAACGAATAATGGTTTAAGTCAGTTGCTTGAACTAAAGTTAAATCAAGTGACTGACTTAACGGAAGGTTGTGTCTCCGATCGTGACGAATATCTCCGGTGCCGAGCAGCTTCGGATGGTCGAGGATGATGGTGTCCATGACTACGAGGACTGAGGACGCGTCGGCCGACGTCGGCGGTGCCGCAAATTCCGCGCGCTCCGCTGCAACCCGAGACCGCATTCTCGCCGTCGCCGAGCAGCTGTTCGCAGAACATGGAGTCTTCGCGGTTTCGAACCGTCAGGTGAGCGAGGCGGCAGGTCAGGGCAACAATGCTGCCGTCGGATATCACTTCGGGACCAAGACCGATCTGGTCCGCGCGATCGTGCACAAGCATTCCCAGCAGGTCGAGAAGAACCGTGGCGAACTGCTGCGTGAGATCGAAGGGTCCACAAACGTTCGTGACTGGATTTCGTGTCTGGTTCGGGCGTCGACCGATCACTACGCCGAAATGGGTGGCCCGACCTGGTATGCGCGGTTCAGCGCGCAGATTCTCACCGACCCGGTCCTGCGGAAAATCGTTTACGACGAGGTGCTGGCCTCGCCTACTCTGCAGGAGACGCTCCGCGGACTTTCAGCCTGTCTGACTGACATGCCGATGAGTGTTCGACGCGCCCGCGCGGACATCGGGCGTAATGCGATCGTGCACATGTTCGCCGAACGCGAGCGCACGCTTGCCGAAGAGGGACCGGACGCGGTCACGTCATGGGAGGACTTCACGACCGATCTCGTCGACGCGCTGGTCGGACTTTGGACGGCTCCGATCAGCCGCTGACCGGCCGTTTGTCCGCGCTAGCCGCCCGGTCCGGGGCAACCCTGCGCAATGGATCTCGCGTCGGCGGAAGATCCAGGAGCAAGCCGACTCCGGCAAGAATGATGACAAGACCGCCAACGAGCGCGAAGGTAACAGGCTCGTTCAACCACAGCACTCCGATGGCTGATGCCGAAATCGGAACGAGAAGAGTGACGGCCGATGCCGCGACTGGACCCGCCTGACGAATTATCCAGAAGTAGACCAGGTAGCCACCGGCGGTAGCCCCCAGCCCCAGGGCTGCCACGGCGATGAGTGGGCCGACGGTTATGGGCCCCGGTGGGGGAGCGACGGCGGACACCGGCACCAAGAGGGCGACCGCGGCAAGTTGCTGGCCGAGGGCCAGAGTCAGGGGCGGAGTGTCCTGGAACGACTTTCGTGCGTAGACACCTCCGACTGCGTACAGCAGCGCCGCGGTCAAAGATGCGCCAATGGTCAGCATTGCGTGACTGTCGATCGCTGAAGGAATTCCGCCGACAAGCACCGAGACGCCGACGATGCCGATCGCGACCCCCGAGAGTTTTCGCCAGGTGATCTTTTGTCGAAGCCAGAAAGCGGCGACGAATACGGTGAACATCGGAGTCGTGGCATTCAGGATCGACGCCGTCGACGAGTTGAGGCCGACGATCGCAGTTGCGACAAGCGTCAGGGGCCCAGCGACGTTGAGGGCAGCCAGCAGTAGGAATGCAGGAAACCGATGACCGACCGCGCGCCAGGTCGATCTGCTGGAAGCAGTTATCAGCGCGAGAACCAACGCTGCAACAATGAAGCGGCCGTGCGTCGTGCCGACGGCGCCGAGAGTTGGTGCTGCCACAGCAACCAGGGGGAACGAGCTTCCCCAGAGCATGCCGACCAACAGCAAAGCTCCAACTACGGCGAATCGGCTGCTGCCGATTGCTTTCCAGTTCTTCATTGTGCCTCTTCGTCGACGACCTCGCGGACATGGATGGTCGATACCAGACCTACCCTATACCCCCAGTAGGTCTAGGGTTGGCTGTGTCATGATGCTGCAGGCGAGCGGGCATCCCGCGACGGTATATTCCCTCTCCTGCAATGGTTTATACGGCGATGTGTCAACTGAACGCACCCTCAGGCTCAGTAGAATATACCTATAGGGGGTATATTGGCGGTTGTATCGGGCTCGCTTTGCGGGCCGTATCCGTCCCGCAAAAGAACAGGAATCCCAATGAGCAGTTGTGGCTGTGGCAACACCCCGAAGTCTGACGCCAAAGGCGATGTCGGCGCTGTCGGTTCGGCGATGCCGACCGGTGGGAAAGACCTACTCACCGCTGGCAGTAGTGAACTCGTCGAATGTCGGGTCATGCCCGGCAGCGTGATCGAGAAGGTGCGTGCCGAAGCGGAAGGCCTGTTTCGTGACTTCGAAGGTAATCGGTACTGGTTCTGCTGCAAGGGATGTGGTCCTCGGTTCGACGCAAATCCCAGGAAGTATGCCGATGTGAGCTGAGTGAAAAGTGGTGGTGCAGGCGATGGCTGCACCACCACTTTCGTTGTAGCCCTGTCGGGGGCAGTCGGACCGTCGACATCAGACGGCGCGAGCGCACGCGCACTGGGCAGCCGTCAAGGTGCATTCGCCTCGCGTGGTTTCGTACGTCGCTTGTACGGGCAATTCAGCACCCGTCTCCCGAGGCCAAAGTACAAATCCTGCAACGGTTCCCACTGCGGCAAGCGCTGCAAGGATGCTCCAGGTGACCGCAAATCCCGCGCTCGAACCAACCCATCCGGCGATCGGATAGGTGACAAGCCAGGCGAGGTGTGACAGGGAGAACTGGGCTGCGAATACCTCCGGTATACCTGCGGGGTCGACGGAGCGCCGAAGTACTTTTCCGGTCGGAGTGACGATCATGGCCATCCCGGCGCCGACGAGCGCCCACACTGCGGCAGTGAGCATCCACGTGAATACACCGGCCACGGCGAGGGCTGCTGCCGCGCCGGCGCTGACGACCAGGACAACGGAACCTGCTGTCATCACAGTACGTTCAGCGGTTCTGTCGAGAACGCGTGGAAGAAGAAGCGCGGTCACCAACGTGCCGGTGCCTGACGCGGCAAGCATCCACGCCACGTCGGATTGGGTTCCACCGAGCTCGTCGCGGACGTAGTTGACGGTGTTGACCACCACGATCGATCCGGCTGCTGCCACCACGAGATTGAGTGCCATGATGCCGCGCAGTCGCGGCGTGGTCACGAAGATCCGCACCCCCGACGCGATCCGATCCCACGCCTTGCGGTGAGTACTTCGGCGAGCGTTGGGGATTCGGGTGGCCAGCACGAGCAGTGCCGAGACCGCAAAGCCCACGGAGGTGGCGACGAACAACAGGTTGAATGTCATGAAGGACAGTGCGACTGCGGCAAGAACAGGGCTGAGCAGGCTTTCCATCGTGTAAGCGACCTGCGATGCCGACAGTGCGCGGGTGAAATCGGCCTCGTCGGTCACGATGTCAGGGATGACCGCTTGGAACGTGGGAGTGAACGCTGCCGACGCAGCTTGGAGAACGCCCACCAGCACGTAGATGTGCCAGATCTCGCTGACGAAGGGCAATGCGATCACGACCGCTGCGCGAATGGCGTCGAGGGCAACGAGGAAAGCCCGTCTCGGCAACCGGTCTACGTACGCCGCCGCGAGTGGAGCGATCACGACGTACAGGGACATCTTGATCGTCAGCGCGGTGGCCAGCACGGCTCCGGCGCTCGGTCCGGCGAGTTCGTAGGCGAGTAGACCTAGCGCAACCGTCGCCAACCCGGTGCCGAACAGCGCGATGATCTGGGCGCTGAAGAGCAGGCGATAGTCGCGAATCAAGAACAGACGCAAGCTGTTCCGTTCCGTTGCGGACTTAGCGATCCGGTTCATTAGGTTTCACTCCCGCGACAAGATTGAAAGCTCCGGTCAGGACATTGAGGGCGACGATTCCGACTACGTCGGCGATCTCGCGATCACCGTAGCCGTGCGCTCGAAGGCCCGTGATGTGTTCGTCTGAAATCGAGGCAGGCTCCCGATAGACGCGAAGTCCGAGGTCGATTATTGCCGCGATCGCGGGATCGGCCGATGTGCCCGCGCGGGCACGCTCGATCTCGTCCGCCTCGACGCCGTTGGCGTGCGCGGCGGCGACGTGGGCTTCGAGGCAAACAGCGCAACCTTGCTGGACCTGCACAGCAATAGAGATTCGCTCGGTGATCTTGCGGCTGAGTTTCGCTCGCTTCATTGCCCGGCTGAGTTGCAGATAGCCGCCCAGCACAGCGGGCGAATGAGCCATCGCCGCGACCATGTCACCGACCTGTCCGTGACGGTTCACGAGTTCGGCGAGAAGGTCTTTCGATGCACCGACAGCGGTGGTGGGAGTGAGAGATGCAAGGCGCGACATGGCAAGTCCTAGGTGGTTCCGCCGGTGGTGGGGGGGGGGGGGGGTGGGCGCGGCCGCGCCCCCCCCCCGGGGGGGCTGCAGAGGGGGGGGGGGGGGGGGGGG
>NZ_CAURKP010000029.1:0-43861 GCF_963525155.1 uncultured Rhodococcus sp. | reverse complement strand
GCTGTGCGCGGCTAAGGAGTCCGGAGACTCCCTAACCGCGCACAGGGCCGAAGGCCTGACTATCGAGCGAAGAGCAGTGCTCGCTTGACTTCCTGAATAGCCTTTGTCACCTGGATGCCGCGGGGGCACGCGTCGGTGCAGTTGAACGTGGTGCGGCAACGCCACACGCCGTCCTTGTCGTTCAGGATGTCGAGACGCTCGGAAGCGGCCTCGTCACGGCTGTCGAAGATGAACCGGTGTGCGTTCACGATGGCAGCGGGACCGAAGTAGCTGCCGTCGCTCCAGTACACGGGGCACGACGTGGTGCAGCATGCGCAGAGGATGCACTTGGTGGTGTCGTCGAAACGAGCACGGTCGTGCTGGCTCTGGATGCGCTCACGAGTGGGCTCGTTGCCACTGGTGATGAGGAACGGCTTCACGGCGCGGAATGCGTCGAAGAAGGGCTCCATGTCGACAACCAGGTCCTTCTCGACGGGCAGGCCCTTGATGGGCTCGACCGTGATGGTGACCGGCTTGCCGTCCTTGGGCAGCATGTCCTTCATCAGCAGCTTGCAGGCCAGACGGTTCACACCGTTGATCCGCATGGCGTCCGATCCACAGACACCGTGTGCGCAGCTGCGACGGAACGTGAGGGTGCCGTCGAGGTAACCCTTCACGTACAGGAGCAGGTTGAGCAGACGGTCGGTGGGCAGTGCCGGGACCTGGAAACTGTCCCAGTGCTGGCCCTCGCCCGATTCGGGGTTCATCCGCGCGATCTTGAGAGTGACCATGACGGCCCCCTCGGGAACAGCGGGGAGTTTGGGTGCATCTACAGCAGGCGCAGACATCAGTACTTACGCTCCATCGGCTCGTAGCGGGTCTGGATCACCGGCTTGTAGTCCAGACGGATGTCGGAGAGCAGGCCGTCACCCTCCTTGTACGCCATCGTGTGCTTCATGTACTCGGCGTCGTTGCGATCCGGGAAGTCCTCGCGAGCGTGGCCGCCGCGCGATTCCTTGCGGTTGAGGGCGCCGACGACGGTGACCTCTGCCATTTCGAGGAGGAAGCCCAGCTCGATGGCCTCGAGCAGGTCGCTGTTGTAGCGCTTGCCCTTGTCCTGGACCGTGATGTGGTTGTAGCGCTCCTTGAGAGCACGCACATCCTTGAGAGCCTGGGTGAGGCGCTCTTCGGTGCGGAAGACGGAGGCGTTGTTGTCCATCGACTGCTGCAGCTCGGTGCGGATGTCCGCAACGCGCTCGTGGCCGTGATCGGACAGGATGACGCCGACCCAGTCTTCGACCATGGCGGCCGGGGTTTCCGGCATGTCGACGAACTCGGTGGAGTTCGCGTACTCGGCGGCAGCGATGCCGGCGCGGCGGCCGAACACGTTGATGTCGAGGAGCGAGTTGGTACCGAGACGGTTTGCACCGTGTACGGAGACACAGGCGCATTCGCCGGCCGCGTACAGACCCTTGACGATCTCGTCGTTGTTGCGCAGCACCTCACCGTTGATCTTGGTGGGAATACCGCCCATGACGTAGTGGCACGTCGGGTAGACGGGCACGGGCTCCTTGACGGGGTCCACGCCGAGGTAGGTGCGCGAGAACTCCATGATGTCGGGGAGCTTCTCGTCGAGAACTTCCTCGGGGATGTGCGTCACGTCGATGTAGACGTAGTCCTTGTTCGGGCCGGCGCCGCGGCCTTCGAGAACCTCGAGGACCATCGAACGAGCCACGATGTCACGCGGAGCGAGGTCCTTGATGGTGGGTGCGTAACGCTCCATGAAGCGTTCACCGTCGGCATTACGGAGAATGCCACCTTCACCGCGGACGGCTTCCGAGATCAGGATGCCGAGACCGGCGAGTCCTGTCGGGTGGAACTGGTGGAACTCCATGTCCTCGAGGGGCAGGCCCTTGCGGAAGATGATGCCCATGCCGTCACCGGTGAGGGTGTGCGCGTTGGACGTCGTCTTGTACATGCGTCCCGAGCCGCCGGTCGCGAAGACGATCGACTTGGCGTGGAAGATGTGCAGCTCGCCGGTCGAGAGCTCGTAGCAGATGACACCGGTGGCAACCGGGCCGTCCTCGGTCTCGGTGATGGCGATGTCGAGCGCGTAGAACTCGTTGAAGAACTCGACGTCGTGCTTGACGCAGTTCTGGTAGAGCGTCTGCAGGATCATGTGGCCGGTGCGGTCGGCGGCGTAACACGCACGGCGGACGGGTGCCTTGCCGTGGTCGCGTGTGTGGCCACCGAATCGACGCTGGTCGATCTTGCCTTCGGGCGTGCGGTTGAACGGCAGACCCATCTTCTCGAGGTCGAGCACCGCATCGATGGCCTCCTTGGCCATGATCTCGACGGCGTCCTGGTCGGCGAGGTAGTCGCCGCCCTTGACGGTGTCGAAGGTGTGCCACTCCCAGTTGTCTTCCTCCACGTTCGCCAGTGCGGCACACATGCCGCCCTGGGCCGCGCCGGTGTGGCTGCGGGTGGGGTAGAGCTTGGTCAGTACGGCCGTGCGGGCACGGGGGCCAGCTTCGATTGCCGCACGCATGCCTGCGCCACCGGCGCCGACGATGACCACGTCATAACGATGTTCCTGCATGAAGTCTGTGCTCCCCTAGCTCGCCGAGATATTGGGGTCGAAGGTGAAGATGACGTACGTGCCCAGGCCCATGATCAGGATCATCGAGAGAACGAGGATCGTGGTCAGCCAGAAGCGCGTGGAGTCCTTGCGGGAGTAGTCCGCGATGACCGTGCGCAGACCGTTACCGCCGTGCAGCTGTGCCAGCCACAACATCGTCAGATCCCAGAACTGCCAGAACGGGCTGGACCAGCGACCTGCGACGAACGCGAAGTTCAAACGGTGAACGCCACCGTCGAGCATCAGCATGATGAACATGTGGCCCAGGACCAGAACGATCAGGGCGACGCCGGAGAAGCGCATGAAGAGCCATGCGTACAACTCGAAGTTGTTCCGAGCCTTCGCGCGCGGGGACCGCGGGTTGTCCAGGCTTGCGGGACGGTCGTATGAGGTGCCCAGGCTCTTGGCTTCGGGTCCGTGAGTAGTCGCCATGTCAGTGCTCCGCAAACATGTTGATGAGGATGCGTCCGGCGCCTGGGATCATCACCAGGAACCAGATCGTCAGAATGGTCCAGAGCATGACGCGCTGGTACTTCGGGCCCTTCGACCAGAAGTCCACCAACATCACGCGCACGCCGTTGAGGGCGTGGTAGAGGACTACGCCGACGAGGCCGATCTCCATGAGGCCGACGAGGGGGTTCTTGTACGTGTCGATGACGGCGTCGTACGTATCGGGATTGACCCGAACGAGTGCCGTATCGAGAACGTGTACGAATAGGAAGAAGAAAGTAGCGACGCCTGTGATCCGGTGTAGAACCCAGGACCACATTCCGGGGTCGCCCCGGTAAAGCGACCTCGTGCGCTCCTTCTGAGGAGCGGCTTCAGTCGTAGTACTCATCGAGTGCTGTGCCTCCAACGTCATTGGTGGACGCGTCGAGCCTGCAGAGAGCTTCGATGTACCTCAGCCCGGGCTCGACGGGATCCTGAACCGACTTGACTCAGACTCTAAACCTATGTGAAACCGGGAACTAATCAGATGCGGGATTCGTACGCGTACCAAACTCTTTGTAAGGTTTGCCTTTCCAATCTCGCCGAGACGGTTTCGGCGTGGTTTCTGCATCCATTCAGTCGGCGTGATTGGATAACGAACCATGGGTGACATCGACTGGAAGTTGTTGCGGCACAACGCGCAAGTGGTCATGCGGCAGGCTTATGCACCGTACTCGGGCTATGCAGTGGGTGCAGCTGCCCTGGTAGACGATGGTCGGATCGTCTCAGGATGCAATGTGGAAAATGTCTCATACGGTTTGAGCCTGTGTGCCGAATGTGGACTCGTCGGTAACTTGGCCGCCACCGGGGGCGGGCGGCTGATTGCCTTCACGTGCTGCGACGCGAAGGGCTCGATTCTGATGCCATGCGGCAGGTGCAGACAGCTTCTTCTCGAGCACGGCGGGGGTGAGATGCTTGTCGACACGAGCAGTGGGTTCAAGCCGCTGAGCGAGCTGTTGCCTGATGCTTTCGGGCCGGAACAAGCAGAGGGGCTCCGCCATGTTTGACGCAGTTTCCATCATCGGCGCCAAGCGTGACGGCCGCGAGCTGTCGGGAACCGAGATCGACTGGATAGTTCAGGCGTTCACACAGGGGATCGTCGGTGACGAGCAGATGTCGGCGCTCGCGATGGCGATCTACTTCCGAGGAATGTCGCGAGCAGAGACCGGTCGATGGACCGAGGCGATGATCGAATCCGGCGGGAGGATGGACTTTTCGGACTTGCCGCTGCCCACCGTCGACAAGCATTCGACCGGTGGAGTGGGGGACAAGATCACCCTTCCGCTTGCACCCCTCGTCGCTGCCTGTGGTCTTGCAGTCCCGCAGTTGTCGGGCCGCGGACTCGGCCACACCGGTGGAACTCTCGACAAGCTCGAGGCCATTCCAGGTTGGCGAGCCGAGCTCACGGCGACGGAGATGGTCGACATTCTCTCGGATCCGAAAATCGGCGCGGTGATCTGCGCTGCCGGAGCGAATCTGGCCCCCGCGGACAAGAAGCTCTACGCGCTGCGCGACGTGACCGGAACGGTGGAATCCATTCCGCTGATCGCAAGTTCGATCATGAGCAAGAAGATTGCCGAGGGAACCGGCGCCCTGGTGCTCGACGTCAAGGTCGGTTCCGGAGCGTTCATGAAGGACCTCGGCGACGCGCGAGAGTTGGCACGCACGATGGTCGAGCTTGGCAACGACGCCGGCGTGCGTACAAGCGCTCTCATCACCGGGATGGACACCCCGCTCGGATTGACGGCGGGCAACGCCCTCGAGGTACGTGAATCCGTCGAGGTGCTGGCAGGAGGCGGGCCGTCGGACGTCGTCGAGCTGACCCTGGTCCTGGCTCGGGAGATGCTGTCAGCGGCTGGGATCGACGGTATCGACCCCGCCGACAAACTGGCCGACGGCACGGCAATGGACCGGTGGCGCGCGATGATCGCCGCACAAGGTGGGGACCCACACGCGACGCTGCCGGTGGCCCGGCACAGCGACGTCGTCACCGCGGACCGAGACGGCGTACTGACCCGACTCGACGCCATGGCGGTGGGCATCGCGGCCTGGAAACTGGGAGCCGGACGCGAACGGCAGGGCGAAGCCGTTCAGGCCGGTGCCGGCATCGAGATGCATGCAAAGCCTGGCGACGTGGTCCGTGCCGGGCAGACGCTGATGACATTGCACACCGACACTCCCGAGAGATTTGATGCAGCGCGACGAAGCCTCGGCGGTGGATGGTCGATCGGGGCCGATTCCGACACCGTTTCGCGACCGTTGCTCATCGAGCGAATTGTGGGTGATTCGCGTTAGCGTTGGCGAATGAACGCACCGGAGTTGACCACGATCCGCAGCGCACCCAAAGTTCTTCTCCACGATCATCTCGACGGAGGACTCCGACCCGAGACCGTTCTCGAACTGGCCGAGCAATGTGGCTACGACGAGCTGCCGGCGAATACGGCATCCGAACTGGCGCAATGGTTCCGAACTGCCGCTGACAGTGGATCGCTCGAGCTCTACCTCGAAACGTTCGCGCACACAGTCGCCGTGATGCAGACCCCCGAAGGGCTTGCACGGGTGGCACGTGAGTGTGCCGAGGATCTGGCCGACGACAACGTCGTCTATGCCGAGGTCCGTTTTGCGCCCGAGCAGCACCTGGAACAAGGCCTGAGTTTGGACGAGGTCGTCGAGCACGTTCTCGAAGGTTTCCGGGCCGGCGAATCCGCTGCCAGGGTCGCGGGACGGGAGATCCGCATCGGCTGTCTCCTGACGGCGATGAGGCATGCCGCCCGGTCGCGGGAGATCGCCGAACTCGCGGTGCGATTCCGGGACCGCGGAGTGGTCGGGTTCGACATCGCCGGCGCCGAGGCCGGAAACCCACCGAGCCGGCACCTCGACGCGTTCGAGTACATGCGTGACGCGAACGCCCACTTCACGATTCACGCGGGTGAGGCTTTCGGGTTGCCGTCGATCCACGAAGCCATCGCCTTCTGCGGAGCGGATCGGTTGGGCCACGGCGTGCGGATCGTGGACGACATCGACGTAGGCGTGCAAGGTGGGGCAGAGTTGGGTCGGCTCGCGAACTACGTCCGTGACATGCGCATTCCCCTGGAACTGTGCCCGAGTTCGAACGTGCAGACCGGAGCCGTAGCCGCCCTGGCGGACCATCCGTTCGGACTCTTGGCGGACTTGCGCTTCCGAGTGACCGTCAACACCGACAACAGGCTGATGAGCGACACCACCATGAGCCGGGAAATGGCCGCGTTGGTCGAGACCTTCGGTTACGGATGGACCGATCTCGAACGCTTCACCATCAACGCGATGAAGTCGGCCTTCATCCCGTTCGACGAGCGCCTCGCGTTGATCGACGACGTCATCAAGCCGGGCTACGCCGTGCTCATCGGCTAGATGACGTGCGCCCGACTACTCAGATCGAAGCCGGGCCTCGAACTCGCGCTCGAGTTCGCGCCAGGCCTCGGATTCCTTGGTGAACGGCGCACTCGGAGCCATCCGCGACGGATCGGGGTTGAGGAGGTACGAGACGTACCAACCCAGCTCGTTCGACGCGGACAGAGCCTCCTCGGTGGAGTCGTCGTCGGCGAAATCTGCTGCATCGGTGAACAATTCGACTGCGAGTTCCAGCTGCTCGGCATCTACGACGTCCGGGCCCTGGGCGAGGTCGTCGGCGATACCGGGCAGAACGTAGACGTTCTCGTCCGTGACCTCGATTTCGAGTGAACCGTCGACGGCCGCATTCTGAATTTCGCCGTACGTACTGACCTGCGAGAGATCGTGTTCGTGGTTGTCGGCGAGGTAGCGAGCGAGTGCGCGCTCGCTACGGAAGACGGTGATCAGTCCGTCCTTGCCGAGGAAGATCGCCTGATCTCCCATGTAGCAGCGCAGAGTGTAGAACGTCTCGGCCGAGGTGATGATGCGGATCGGGTCGACACCGACCTCGCCCCAGAAGGTCTCGACCTCGTCTTCGTCCTCTTCGAGGTCGTCTTCGTCGAATTCCTCGTCCTCGCCCTCCTCGGCGACATCGTCGGCGTCGACGGTGTTCTCGGCGGCAGCGAGCAGTTCAGCTTCGGCGACCGCGACGGCGGCTGCATCGACCTTCGGGGAGGTGACCACCTTGTCGATGGCGTCGAGAACGGCGTCCCAGTCCTTGACGATCGCAGCGCCGACCTGGTCCCACAGCTCCAGGCCTTCGCGGCCTTCGAAGGTGCCGGCGCCGGTGGCAAGCGCGCCGAGTACCGGATGGCCGCTGAAGAAGCGGATGACCGCGTCGAGTTCGCACACCTCACCGATGTTGCGAGCCATGTTCAGGGTGTCTTCGAGTTCCGAGACCACCAGTGCCTCAGGGTCACCTGCGGCCAGTTCCGGCACGCCGACGAAGTCGAACGTGAAGTTCTCTTCCGGTTCCAACTCGGCTGCCGACAGTCCGGAGACGACGGCCCACGCCGGATGCTCGACCAGGTCGTTGTCGGAGTCCGTTCGGATGAAGGCCGCGAGTTCTGCGACGGAGGAGAACCCGTAGAGGTCTTCCTCATGGCCGAGGAACGCTTCCCACTCGTCGTCGCCCTCGCGCCAGCGGGGTGCCCACAAAGTGACGAGGTCTCCGTCGGTGAGTCCGATTTCGATAGGGACGATGTCTCCAGCCATGGGCGGAAGCCTATCCACCGCAGAGCGAAAGGCATAGCGGGGGTTCGTCACGTTTGTTTCAGTGCCACTCGGAGCTCACTGACCAGTCGCTCGCGTTCGTCGTTGGACTGTTGAACTGCCTGGTGAATCGTGGCCACCGTCAATGCGGCCACCGTCTGAGAATTCATCGCGGTGATTGCGTCGGTGATCCGTAGGTCGACCAGAGCGCCCAGCCCGTCGACAGTCGCCGTGACTATCCCACCCTCGCTCGAGACGACTACCCGCAGAGCGCCGACCCCGTCGACGGCGTCCTGCAAGAGTCCCGTCCGGTGTTTCGCCAGCTCCATGATTCGATCAATCTCGCTCATATCGAACGCATCCAGCTCGACGGAAGGTTCTGGCCCTCGGCGGCGTCGACATCGGCCAGTTCGTCTCGGGTCGGTAGACCGAGCCGATCGAGGATCGCTGCCGGGACTCCGGTCTCCTCGAGCCCCACACGATGGCGGGCGCCGGCCTCGATTGCTGCTTTCGAGCACAGCGTGAGTATCTGTTGCGCCAACCGCTGCCCGCCGTACCGCAGTTCGTCCTGGCTGATCCGCAGGTCCACGGGCACGGCGTGCTCCGTGGCGCGGACCGCGATGGTTCCGGCGCGGTTGACGGCTACGGCTGTGATGATCGGCGGTGATTCGCGCTTGTTCTCGGGCATGATTCCCTGTCATTCCGTCGGACGGTAGAAGCCGTGAAAGCCCATGCCGCTGTTCGTGGTTCGGATGGCGCTGATTTCGACTGGGTCGCCGGCTTCGATCATCTGGCCGCCGCCGATCACCATCGCGACGTGGCCGTCCCAGACCGCGAGGTCGCCCGGCATCAGATTGTTCTGATCGACCTGGTTCCCGATTCCCTGTTCCTGAGCCAACCTCGGAATGTCGACTCCGGCCTGGCCGTACGCCCATTGAGTCAGCCCGCTGCAGTCCAGACCGACTCCCGGCGTAGTGCCTCCCCAGGCGTACGGGACACCCTGTTGAGTGAGCGCGTTGCGTACGGCAGCAGCGGCCTCGGCGTTCGGTGCGGTGGCAATCGAGCCGTCGGGAAGTTCGACCTCAACGCCACCGACGGAACCGGAACCACTTGCGGAACCGGAACCACCGACGGAACCGGAACCACCCGCCGACTCGGAGACTCCAGGTGCGGGATCGGGTATCGGGACGGACGGGACGAGTGCGGACATCTTGTCGGTCGACCCGGCCAACTCACCGCGTACCCGCTCGATAACCGATACCGCGCTTCCGAGGTGCTCCAACGCGGCCGACAACAACATCAATTGGCCCGTCGGTGTCATCAGCGTCGGCCCGGCCTTGATCGCGAGTGTCAGAAAGGACTGGAGAATCTCACCGAGTTCGGTCATTCCCGCGTACACGGACGTTGTCGCTTCGTCCACGACGCCGGCGATGTCGCTTCCGCGATCGGCGAGGTTTCGCGTCGACGTCTGCGTCTGCTCGGTTTTGGTCACCGCAGCAGTGAGGGCAGTCGACGAACTCTGAGAGGACGCCAGTTCGCTCAGTGCCGCGCTTCCCAGTTGGTAGGCGATCTCGAGGGCGTCCGTGGCGATTCGGATGCCGACGTCGGGTCCATTTGTGCTGGGGACACCAGTCCCGACAGTGTCGACCAGATCGATGATCGGTCGTGCGAGTGCGTCGACGTCGATCATGAGCGTGCGGCTTCAGCGAGAGTCCTTCTTACCGATTCCTCGGAGTCGAGATAGACGGCGTGAGCGTCGAGGGCGGCCGACCGGACACTGGAAATTACAGTGGACAGTCGATCGATGTCGTCGATGTGCGCTTGTTGTGCCCGGCCCGCGACGCCGCCGAAGTCGCCGCCGATCAGCCCGAGCACAGCGGACAGAGCCGTGTGATCGCCACCCGCTGCGTCCTGTCGAGCTTGCGCGACGTTGTCGGCAACAGTGCCCAACCGCCTGGCGAACTCCGCGATGCTTTCAGTGTCCAGATCCAGATTTGTCAACTTGTCTTCCCCCCGTTGCGCTTACTCCTTCTTGGACGCCGCGCGGGGTGCTCCGGTTCCCGAGGAACTATTCTGATGGTCATGCAAACGCACGTAGTCGACCATCCGCTCGCGGCGGCCCTCTTGACGACAATGCGTGACGCACGCAGTGAGAACGCAACTTTTCGTTCCGCACTTCGCAGGCTCACGCACATGCTGGTCTACGAGGCCATGCGTGACGCGGAGGTCGAGGAGTTCCCGGTCGACACCCCGGTAGCAGCGACGACGGGCATCCGGCTCGCGAAGCCGCCGTTGTTGGTACCCGTGCTGCGGGCCGGTCTGGGCATGGTCGAACAGGCGAGTGCGCTGATTCCGTCGGCCGGCGTCGGCTTTGTCGGAATGGCACGTGACGAAGAGACTCATCAGCCGGTTCCGTACCTCGAATCCCTGCCGGCGGATCTGTCCGGTATCCCGGTGTTCGTGCTCGATCCGATGCTCGCCACCGGTGGTTCGATGGTGCACACCATCGACTTGCTGGTTGCGCGTGGCGCGACGGATGTCACGGCAGTGTGCGTCGTGGCCGCTCCGGCCGGCGTCGACGCGCTGGCAGCGTCCGGCCACCCGGTTCGTCTGGTCATCGCGAGCATCGATGACGGACTCGACGAGAACGCTTTCATCGTCCCCGGTCTCGGTGACGCCGGCGATCGGCAGTTCGGACCCCGCTAGAGCGAAAGGGCGAAGGTTCGGAGTTCGGCGAGCCGGGCCTTCGCCTGCTCTAGTGCGTTCGCGAGGTCGTCGCGGTTCGCCACCGGGACGACAACTTCGAGATAACACTTGAGCTTGGGCTCGGTGCCGGACGGTCGCACCACCACGCGGATCGACGGTCCGTCGAATATCACTGCGTCCGTGCGCATACCACCGCGAACCTCGGCCAAGTCCTCGACGGTGACCGGCTCGCCCGCGAGTTGGCTTGGCGGATCGGCGCGTAGTCGTTTCATCATTTCGGCGATGTCGCTCGAATCCTCGACGCGGCGGGATACTTGGTCCCCACGATGCAGTCCGAATTCGACGGCATAGTCGCCTAGAACGTCCAACAGGGTTCTGTTGCTGCCCGCGAGGGTGGCAGCCAAGTCGGCCACCAGCACGGCAGCCGAGATTCCGTCCTTGTCCCGCACCACATCCGGATCGACGCAGTGCCCGATCGCTTCCTCGTAGGCGTAGACGAGTCCGTCGCCGGCGCGCGTGAGCCACTTGAATCCGGTGAGTGTCTGCGCAAACCTGGCTCCGCGGGCTTTCGCCAACTTCGAGAGCAGGGTCGAGGAGACGATCGTCGTCGCCACCAACGAATCTTCGGGCGCCGTGCTCAGTACGTGGTCGGCCAGGAGCACCCCGGTTTCGTCGCCGCGCAACATGCGCCACTGATCACCGTCGCGAACTCCGACGGCGCAGCGGTCGGCATCCGGGTCGAGTGCGATCGCCAGATCCGCGTCGACACGTCGGGCAAGGGCGAGCAGGCGGTCTGCGGCGCCGGGCTCTTCGGGATTGGGGAACTCGACGGTCGGAAACGTGGGGTCGGGATCGAACTGCTCCGCCACGACGTGCAGGTCCTCGAATCCTGCTGCTCGCAGAGTCGCGGCCGCAGTCTCGCCGCCGACGCCGTGCATTGCCGTGAGCGCAATCCGGATCGAGCGTGCGTCGCCGTGCGGGAGGGTCGCGATGCGGGCGATGTACTCCTCGACCAGAGAGTTGTCGGCCGGAACCACCGATGCTCGCGCGACGTCGGCGGCACCACCGATGCCGGCGATCTCGCTCTCGATTTCACGATCGGCGGGGGAGACGAGTTGCGCTCCGCCCGAGAGGTACACCTTGTAACCGTTGTCGGCGGCAGGATTGTGGGAGGCGGTGATCTGGATACCTGCCGCTGCCCCGAGCCTGCGCACCGCGAACGCCACCAGCGGTGTCGGCAGTGGGCGGGGGAGCAGGGTCACCTCGAACCCAGCCGCTGCCATGACCTCGGCGGCGGCGAGAGCAAATGCCTCTGAACCGAGTCGGGCGTCGCGGCCGACCACAACGTGGGACCCGCCCTGGCAGCGAGCTGTCAGCCAGGCCGCCAGACCGGCCGTGGTCCGGATGACGACCGCGAGGTTCATGCCGTTGGGTCCGCCGCGCACCGGCCCGCGAAGCCCAGCAGTGCCGAAACTCAGCGGTGAGGAAAAGCGTTCGGTCAGTTCATGTTCCGAAAGGGCTGCCAATTCTGCGCGGGTAACCGGGTCCGGATCGGCGTCGATCCACTCGGTGACGTTCAGCGGTGTCACAGCTGCTCGACCAGTTGGCGCAGCAGCACTCCCATCCGGGCCGCCGAAGCTTTGCCTGCCGCCAGCACCTCCTGATGGTCCAGTGGGGCGCCCGTGATTCCGGCGGCCAGATTGGTGACCATGGAGATGCCGAGAACGCGGGCGCCGAGCGCGCGGGCCGCGATGGTCTCGTGAACCGTCGACATGCCGACCAGATCGGCGCCGAGTGTACGAAGCATTCGAATCTCGGCCGGAGTCTCGTAGTGCGGACCGGGAAGCCCGGCGTAAACACCCTCGGCAAGGTCCGGGTCGATCGAGCGAGCCAGCGCACGCAGTTCCGGCGAGTAGGCGTCGACCAGGTCGACGAACTCTGCGCCGACGAGGGGAGAGCGGGCCGTCAGGTTCAGGTGGTCACTGATCAGCACCGGTTGACCGACTGTGTAGTTTTCAGCAATACCGCCGGCCGCATTGGTGAGGATGACGGTGTCGGCGCCGGCAGCAATGGCTGTCCGGACCGGGTGGACGACGGTACCGAGATCGTGGCCCTCGTATGCGTGCGCGCGCCCGAGCAGCAGCAGGACTTCGGTGTTTCCGACGCGCACCGAACGAATGGTGCCCGCATGGCCGAGAGCGGACGGTGGGGCGAAGCCAGGAAGATCCGCCATCGAGACTTCGGCTGTCACGTCCGCACCGGCGTCGCCGAACACGTCTGCGGCATCGGTCCACCCCGACCCGAGCACGATGGCGACTGACGGTGACGAAGAGCCAGTCATGGCGGACAGAGCAGCGGCGGCGGCCTCGGCGATCGTTCCCATGTGAGCAACCCTACTGAGGAGTCGGGTCGGTTCGCCGGGTGAGTTGGCGGGCGTTACTCTCCCATCCATGCCTTATCTCGAACGCGACGGCGACGTATTCATCCTGTACCTCGGCAACGAGGGCGAAACGGACAACGAGAACCGCTTCGGCCCTGAGTGGATCGACGCTGTTCACAGCAAGTTGGACGAGATCGAAGCGCACGAGGGGCCCGCAGCCCTGGTGACGACGGCGACGGGCAAGTTCTACACGAACGGCCTGGACACGACGTGGATCTTCGGCAATCTCGACGGTCTCCCCGGCTACCTGGACAAGGTCCACACCATCTACAGCCGTTTGCTGACCTTCCCGATGGCCACGGTCGCGGCCGTGCAGGGGCACGCGTTCGGCGCCGGCGCCATGCTCGCGTCCTCGCACGATTTCCAGATCATGCGCGCGGACCGCGGCTTCTACTGCCTGCCCGAGGTGGGACTGAACATGCCGTTCACTGTCGGGATGTCTGCACTGCTGAACAGTCGTCTGCCCAAGCAGACGGCAGTCGATGCCATGACGACGGGGCGTCGCTTCGGCGGTGCCGACGCACTTGCTGCGGGCATCGTGCAGGAAACGGTCGACGGAGACGGAGTGCTCGCCGCTGCTGTGGCCAAGGCGTCGGCACTGACGTCGACTCACGGCAAGAACTTGGCGGGAATCAAGGCAGGCATCCACCGCGATGCTCTTGCAGACCTCGCTCAGGTGACTGACAAGAGCAACTTCTCCTTCGGGTGAGACAATGATCGCGTGAACCAGAATGTCGACAGCGCAGTCAGGTCCGTAGAGGCCGATCTGATTGCGCTGTCGCATTCGATTCACAGCGACCCGGAACTCGCCTTCGAGGAGTTCCGCAGCGCTGCCAAAGTGTCGGACCTGCTGGCGCAGCACGGTTTCGCGGTCACTCACGGGATCGTCGATCTGCCGACGGCCTTCGATGCCACCTACGGCAGCGGAGAGTTGGTCATCGCGATCTGCGCCGAGTACGACGCGTTGCCCGAGATCGGTCATGCCTGTGGGCACAACATCATTGCCGCCGCCGCGGTCGGGGCCGGCATCGCGTTGGCTACCGTGGCCGACGAACTGGGGATCACCGTCCGAGTGATCGGTACTCCGGCGGAGGAAACCGGTGGCGGCAAGGTCCTGATGCTCGAGCGTGGTGCCTTCGACGGCGTCGGCGCTGCCATGATGGTTCATCCAGGGCCGATCGACATCATCGGTGCGACCTCGCTGGCCTTGGCGGACATCGCCGTGAGTTATCACGGTCGCGAGGCGCATGCGTCTGCTGCGCCGGAGTTCGGTCGTAACGCCGCCGACGCAGCGACGCTCGCTCAGGTGGCGGTCGGACTTTTGCGTCAGCACCTGCAGCCAGGTCAGCAGATTCACGGAATCGTCAGTGACGGCGGCACGGCTCCCAACATCGTTCCGGCTCGGTCCGAATTGCTCTACTACCTGCGTGCCGAAACGGCCGCGTCGTTGGCCAATCTGTCCGAGCGTGCCGACGCGTGCTTCGCCTCGGGTGCACTCGGCACTGGGTGCACCCACGAAATCCGCACGGTATCGCCTACTTACACCGAGCTGACCCCCGATCCGTGGCTGGCGGCGGCGTACCGTGAACAGATCGTCGATCTCGGGCGGGTGCCACTGGCAGCGGAATGGGAGCGCTCCCGTCCACTGGGTAGTACGGATATGGGTAATGTGACCAATGTGATTCCGGGAATTCACCCGGTCATAGGCTTGGATTCATCGGGGGCAGTGACACATCAGCCGGAGTTCGCGGCTGCGTGTATCACCACCTCCGCAGATCGAGCGGTAGTCGACGGTGCAAATGCGTTGGCCCGCACTGCTGTCCGGGTAGCGTCCGATCCAGAACAACGCGCCCGTCTGTTGGAAGGGGTAGATCGCCGGTGAACGCGGCAATCGACACGTGGATTCACGCGCACACCGACGACCTCGTCGCGTGGCGTCGACACATCCATGCCAACCCGGAGTTGGCTCGCCGCGAATACGCGACCACCGAATTCGTCGCCACCCGCCTCACTGCCGCTGGATTGTCGCCGAAGATCCTTCCCGGTGGCACCGGTCTCACGTGCGATATCGGACCGGAGGGTCCACGAATCGCACTGCGCGCCGACATGGACGCTTTGCCGATGCAGGAAGCGACCGGGGCGACGTACTCGTCCACGGTCCCCGGTGTGTCCCATGCGTGCGGCCACGACGCCCACACCACCATCTTGCTCGGCGCCGGACTGGCTCTGGCCACGCTGCCCGAACTTCCCGTCGGGGTTCGGCTGATATTCCAGCCCGCCGAGGAAGTCATGCCTGGCGGAGCACTCGACGTCATCGCCGCGGGCGCGCTCGACGGTGTGTCCAGAATCTTTGCTCTGCACTGCGATCCGCGACTCGAGGCAGGCCAGGTGGGAATGCGCCTGGGTGCGATCACCTCAGCTGCAGACACGATCGAGGTCGTCCTCGACTCTCCGGGTGGGCACACGTCGCGGCCGCATTTGACCACGGATCTGATCTACGCGCTCGGCACCGTCGTGACCGGGCTGCCGGGAATGCTCAGCCGTCGTATCGATCCGCGTACCGGAACCGTCATGGTGTGGGGCGCGGTCAGTGCAGGTCAGGCGCCCAACGCGATTCCGCAGACCGGCATGATGACGGGCACGGTACGTACCGGCGATCACGACACCTGGGAGTTGCTCGAACCGCTCGTGGAAGAAATCGTCCACGGACTGCTCGCACCCACCGGAGTTCGCTACCAACTCAACTATCGTCGCGGAGTGCCTCCGGTCGTCAACGACGAGGTGTCCACTCGGATGTTCGAGGACGCCATCGCGACCGTCGGACAAGATGCTTTGGCGGACACCCCGCAATCCGGTGGTGGCGAAGACTTTTCGTGGTACCTCGAAACCGTGCCGGGTGCCATGGCGCGGCTCGGCGTGTGGTCGGGTGAGGGCGATCAGCTCGACATCCACCAACCCACTTTCGATCTCGACGAGCGAGCACTCGGCGTCGGTGTGAAGGTTCTGACGAGCCTGGTTCTGGGATAGTTCCGGTTCCCGTCGGGGGTACCGTTTTTCGTGTCGTTCGAGTGAAGGTACGGGCATGTCCATAGGTGTGGGAGTGCGAATCGGCACATTGGTGTCGACGGCTGTCGTTGCGTCGAACGATCCGGGTTCGGCCGATCCGGTGGTATTGGTTCGGGACACGATCCTCAATCAACGCAAGGACGGAACGACGGTGCTCGGTGGCACCGAGCAACTGGGTGCCGGCCGTGAGTTCGCCGAGAGCTGGTCGGGCTTTGTCGGTCGCGTCGGGGACCCGAGTGGCGTCGCGGGAACTGCCGATACTCGTTACCGCGCCGAGGATTTGGTGGCGACCTCGATTCGCTGTCTGTTGCAGGAATGCGAGCCGCTGCCCGATCGTGGTGGTCGAAGCGGGGGAGCGCCCGACATCGTCGCGACCTACCCGTCACGCTGGGACTCGTCGACAGCGGCACTCATGCAGGATTCGCTGGTCTACGCGGGCCTCGAACGGGTCACACTCGTCTCGGATGCCGAGGCCGTGTCGGCGTGGTTCGAGTCGGAAATCGCGGCACTCGCCGGCACGCTCATCGGCATCTATCACGTGGACGACACCGGGGCAGCGGTCACCCTCGTGCGTTCTGGTGTCGCGGCCGGCCGTGCATTCGGCTTTGCCGGCGACGGGAGTTCGCCGAGTTCACGCCTCGCGACGGCTCTGGGTGCGTTCGGTTGGATGCCGGAGAACCTGGACGCCGTAGTCGTCACCGGTGACGGAGAACCGGCGACAGACAAAGCGGCCATGATGTCCATAGCGGCCGGAATCGCCGAAAAGCTCGGTGTCAGATGTGAACTCGGTCCCGGACCTGAGCAGTCGGCTGCGCTGGGAGCCGCAATTCTGGCTGCCGGATTCACCTCGACGTCGCACACTATCGTGCCGATCGGATTGCCGCCTTCACACGACGTGACCGAGGTGTTCGACACCCTGGGACGCGAGAAGGTGGCGGCAGAAACCGCTGCCGGGGTGGCGACCGCCGAGCCGGAAACTGCAGTTGTCGCAGGCGAATCGGAGTCGCGCGGTTCCAAGCGTGTGCTCATCGGCGTGACGGTTGTGGTGGTGCTCGCAGCACTGGCAGTGCTCGCGTATTTCCTGCTGCTTTGAGCAGGACAGCTATCTAATCGGTAACACCGTTACCCGGACCGACATTGCGGCTGTTTCTCGTCCGCAACTCTCGTACGTACTCGGCCGGCGCTCCGGCAATCTCGGCGGCGTCGGCCATCACGCCGATGTAGCGGGCCGACGGCAGTCCGCCTTCGTACGCATCCATGACGTAGAGCCACGCAAGTACCGCGTCGCCGGCGGTGTCGACCCGCACGCGGATCTTGCGGTGCAGACCCAGTTCGGCACCTTCCCAGCGGTCCAGACTCACTTCGTCCTCTTCCGGGACGTCGTAGAGCACCACGAAAACACTGGAATCGGGATCTTCGACCACGGTGGCGAGAGCACCCTCCCAGCCGAGGTCCTCGCCGCTGAAGGTCAGGCGCCAGCCTCGCAGCCACCCTGTCCCGGACATGGGGGAGTGTGGGCAGCGCAACAACATCTGCTCGGGATGCATGTTGGAACCGTAGGCGGCATAAATCGACACGGGCGCAAGCCTAAACCGTGGTCCGAGGGTGTGGCGAAGCGGACCACCGGACGCAAGTAATCTGGTACAAGCACTGCGCGACACGTGGTGCTCGAATAGCGTGACACTGGTCGACGGGAGACCCCTGCCGGCCACGCGAGGACTTGGAGGACACATGACCCGGATCGTGATCATCGGTGGCGGACCCGCCGGCTACGAGGCGGCACTGGTAGCCGCGCAGCACGGGGCCACGGTCACCCTGGTCGATTCGGACGGCGTCGGCGGTGCGTGTGTGCTGTTCGACTGTGTCCCGTCGAAGACGTTCATCGCGTCCACCGGAATCCGCACCGACATGCGTCGTGCATCCGACCTCGGCATCACTCTGGATCCGGAGCAGGCTTCGGTGTCACTGCCGAAGATCCACTCCCGAGTCAAGAGTCTCGCGTTGTCCCAGTCCTCGGACATTCGCGCACGGTTGCAGACGGTAGGCGTCGAGGTTCTCTCCGGCACCGCCGAACTGACCGATCCACTCCTCGGCATGGCGGCACACCAGGTTCGCGCGACGCTCGGAAGCGGCGAGCAGAAGACCATCGACGCAGACGTCGTGTTGATCGCCACCGGCGCCAGCCCCCGCATCATCCCGGGAGCCGAGCCCGACGGTGAGCGAATCATGACGTGGCGCCAGCTCTACGACTTGGACGAGCTTCCCGAGCACCTGGTCGTGGTCGGTTCCGGTGTCACCGGTGCCGAGTTCGTCTCCGCGTACACCGAGATGGGCGTCAAGGTCACGCTCGTGTCCAGTCGCGACCGTGTTCTGCCCGGCGAGGATGCCGATGCGGCGCTCGTGCTCGAGGACGCCCTCGCCGAGCGCGGTGTCACCCTCGTCAAGCACGCCCGCGCGGACGCCGTCGAGCGCACCGAGAAGGGCATCGTCGTCAAGCTCTCCGACGGCCGCACGGTCGAAGGAAGCCACGCTTTGATGACCGTCGGTTCCGTCCCCAACACCAACGGTCTCGGCCTGGAGCGGGTCGGCATCGAGTTGGACAAGGGTGGATACCTGCGTGTCGACCGGGTCTCGCGCACCACGGTTTCCGGTATCTACGCCGCCGGTGACTGCACCGGACTGCTCCCGCTCGCGTCGGTGGCTGCGATGCAGGGACGTATCGCGATGTACCACGCACTGGGTGAAGGCGTCAGCCCGATCAAGCTGAAGACCGTCGCGTCGGCCGTCTTCACACGCCCCGAAATTGCAACGGTGGGTGTTTCGCAGGCAGCGATCGACAACGGAGAGGTGCCTGCGCGCACCGTCATGTTGCCGCTCAACACCAACCCGCGCGCCAAGATGTCCGGTTTGCGTCGCGGATTCGTGAAGATTTTCTGCCGCCCGGCTACCGGCGTGGTCATCGGCGGTGTTGTGGTCGCACCCACTGCTTCGGAACTGATCCTGCCGATCGCGATCGCCGTACAGAACAACCTGACGGTCAACGACCTGGCGCAGACGTTCTCGGTGTACCCGTCGCTGACCGGATCGATCACCGAGGCTGCTCGTCAGCTCATGCGTCACGACGACCTGGACTGACAACCGACCAGAGTCTTCTTACAATGTGGGAACTCTGTTTCACATACTGAAGTATTGGTGGGATAGTCGAGATACCGACCGAATCAAGGGTCGGTATCTCGGCGCTCTCCCGCCCCGTTGACCCAGGACGGCTCAGGGTGTTTTCCTCTGACCTTCATTCTGCGTGCCTGGGAGCTTCATATGACACACGCCGCGCTGTCCGCTCGCATGGACGGACTCCGTAGTTCTGCAATTCGCGATCTGCTCACCCTGACTGCCCGGCCCGACGTCATCAGCTTGGCCGGCGGACTGCCCGATCCCGATTTCATTCCGCGGGAGCGAATCTCGAAGGCAGCCCACGACGCACTCGGTGACCCCTCGTCCGTTCAGTACGGCGAGACGTCAGGCCTGCGGCGCCTCCGTGAGGTGATCGCCGAGCGCGAATCATCCAAGATCGGGCGGACACTCGACGTGTCCGAAGTCGTGATCACCCACGGTTCTCAGCAAGGTTTGAGCTTGCTCGCGCAGGTCCTCCTCGACGCCGGTGACGTCGTGGTCGTGGAGGAACCGGCATATACCGGTGCGCTGCAGGTCTTTCGAACGGCGCAGGCCCGTCTCGTTCCCGTCCAGCTGGACGAGCACGGAATGGACACCGACGCGCTCGAAGCGAAACTCGACGCCGGTCTTCGGCCCAAAGTTGTTCACACCGTAAGCAATTTCCATAACCCACGCGGCGCGGTGCTTTCGGCGCAGCGGCGAGCGCACTTGGCGGCACTGGCGGACCGATACGGGTTCTGGGTTCTCGAGGACGACCCGTACGGCGAACTGTACTTCGGCGAGAAACCGCCCGCACCGCTGGCGGCGTTGTCGGACAGGGTGATTCGGCTGTCCAGTGCTTCCAAAGTGTTGGCACCGGCGCTGCGCGTCGGCTGGCTGCACGGCGACCGAAAGGTCTGCGAGGCGGTCGAACTGATCAAGCAAGGCGCTGACTTGTGCGGGTCTTCGCTCACCCAGCAGATCGCCGCAGACCTCTTCTCCGACGTCGAATGGTTCGACGCGCATCTCGACGTGCTTCGAGCGGGGTACGGCGCGAGGGCGAAGGCGTTGGTCACGGCCGCCGAGACGGAATTGAGTGGGCGTGCACGCTTTTCCGAGGTCCGCGGCGGGATGTTCTGTTGGATGGATTTCCTCGACGACGTCGACACCACCGAACTCCTGGGTGCCGCGCTCGCGCATGGCGTGGCATTTGTCCCAGGTTCGGCCTTCGGGGTCGAAGCGGACCTTGGTCGAAGCGCTCGACTGTGTTTCGCGACGTATCCCGAAGCGGTGCTGGTCGACGCCGTCGGCAGGCTCCGGGACAGTGTCACCGCAGGTACAGCCTGACTTTGTCGATAGTGTTGCGGAGCAGATCGATCTCCGTACCGGACGGCGGGGTGGTGACGGTGACGTGGTCGGCGACGGCCAGATCCCATCCCGTCGCCTCTCGCACCTGATCGACCGAGATGCCTTCGTGGACACTGGTCAGCTCCAACTCGCCGCCGGGGCCCTGGTGTGTCAGGACACCGAGGTTGGTGAACACCTTTGTCACTCCTGCACCTGCCGGCATGATGCCCTTTCCGCTGGCGTGGGCGCGGGCGGGGCTGGGTGAGGTGCAGAAGTCGAGCTCGGCCGGAAAGGAACTGAGGTCGTGGCGACGCATCACGACGAAGATCTCGGCGGCGTTCGCGATGATCTCGACGGCCCCGCCTGCTCCGGGCAGTCTGACCGTCGGGTTCTTCCAGTCACCGATGAAACTTGTGTTCAGGCTTCCCGTTCGATCGATTTGAGCGGCCCCGAGAAAACCGACGTCGACGTTGCCACCTTGCAGGACATAACCGAAGAGTGCGGCCATACTGAGTACGGATTCGGCGCCGGAGACCACGACGGAGTCGGCGATACCTTCGGCCATCGCCGACGGATGCGCGCCGCACACTCCGGATTCGTAGATCAGTTCTACGTCCGGGTTCGACGTGTGGCGCGCGAGATCGACTGCGAGCGTGGGGAGCCCGACTCCGGCGAAGACCCGGCGCTTACCCGCCAACTCGCGTGCCGCGACGGCGACGATCGTTTCGGTGGAGGTGGTGTTACCGCTGACAATCGTGGTGGTCACAGTCTGCTCCCGTAGTCGACAGGTGTGGAGAGTTTTGATCCGACCTCGAGATCCGACCAGTAGTCAGCTCCGAGCTTGGCGAGATATTCGTCGTGATCGCCGAGTGTGTACACCCATTCGTCGAGCCAATTTCTCAGCAACGAAGGGTCTTTGGAAATCTCGGTCCAGCGTCGGTAGAAGCCGCAATCGCGGTCGTAGTATCCCTGTGCGTACGACGGGTGCGCGCCGCGCGGGCAGACGACAACCGCGTCGACTGCATGCGAGGGAATCAGAGTTCGGCTCGGATCTGACCTGATGACCTCGTCGTCGACCAGCTCTTCCACAACGACGATCGCCTTCTTCGCGGCGTAAACGGCTTCTTGCTGCACCCCGGCGATGCCCCAGATCTGTGCGTTCCCGGACGTGTCCGCTCGCTGTGCGCCGATGATCGTCACATCCGGATTCAACGGCGGCACAACGTAGACGCTCCCGCCGCCGTACGGATCCTCGACGAGTCGCAGTTGTGGGTTGAGTGCGGGTAGATCACTACCGGCGTACGACCGCAGCGGGAAGAAGGGAAGCCTGGCCGCTCCCGCCTGATACCGGCACACCATGCCGTAATGACTGTATTCCTCGACTTCGAGGGGGAGCGGGTCCTGGTTCTCGATGCGTCTGCGTAACTCGTACAGAGAACCTGCGGAGCCGCTGGCGAAGAACGAGGCAACCAGCTTTCGGACGCAGCCGGCGGCGACGAGTTGATCGGAAACGATGTCCGGCGTCATCCGGCAGAGGGTGAGGTCCTTTCTGCCCTGCCGGATGATCTCGTGTGCCGCGGCAAAAGGAATGAGATGCGAAAATCCCTCCAGCGCAACGGTCATCCCGTCTTCGACGTATCGGCCGACGGCCTCTTTCATCGAGAGGGTCTTGTCCACGTGTGTACCTCTTCTTGTTCTTTCGCGCACTCGGTCGGTTTCGGAACTTGACATGTTCGGCCGGTGTGGCGCAACAATGTCGGGTGGAAATTCATCAGATCAACGCTTTTCTCGCGGTGGCTGAGGAGCTACATTTCGGCCGTGCGGCGCAGCGGCTTCGGATTGCGCAACCGCCGCTGAGTCGAACGATCAGGCAATTCGAGAAACAGCTCGGTTCGCCGTTGTTCGATCGGAGCACTCGAACTGTGCGGCTCACTGCTGCCGGTGAAGCGCTGCTGCTTCCGGCGCGCGAGATTCTGGACGCGTGCCGGATGGCCGAGATCGCGGTGTCTGCGGCAGGCAAGGGAACGACAGGTCGCGTTCGCCTGGGTTTCGCGGGGACTTCTTCGCATCTGCTCGTCGGGCGGTGGGCGAAATTGGTGAGAAAGACGAATCCCGGTATCGAATTCGTGCTCGACAGTTCCGCTTTCGCGAACGAGGCGTTGTTGATGCTGCTCGATCGACGACTCGACATCGGGATGGTGCGGTGGACCGTACCGCCGCTCGGGATCACGTCGAGATTGATCGCCGAGGAGAACTTTCTGGTGGCCATGTCCAAAGACCACCCGTTGGCGTCGAGGGACTCGGTTCGGTTGATCGAATTGGAGTCCGAGAATTGGGTGACGCTTCCGGCGGAGCCAGGTTCGATTCTGCGGGAGTCTCTGCTCACTGCCTCGAAGAACGCAGGGTTCCTGGCTCGAATCGTGCAGACGGCACCGGATTCGATGTCGTTGATCGCGCTGGTGTCCGCGGAAATCGGATGCTCGTTGACCATTTCCTCGGTGGCCCAGAGCATCGTGAATCCTGATGTTGTCTTTGTTCCGGTCATGGACCCACCTCCTCCTCTTCAACTGCGTATCGCCTGGCGAGAGGGAGACGACAGACCTGCTCTTCTCGAAGTGTTGAAATTGTCCGAGCAGGCGCTGCCGTCCCTGGCCTAGACGGTTGCCCGACCGGTAGGAATCTCACCCGCTTCGGACTTCGGCGAGTTCGCAATATCGACAAGAGTGTTTTCGAGTTCGAGTTCGTCGTAGTCCGCTTGTTCGGCCGTCGAGAGTTCGCCCGCGTTGTAGCCGGTACGTCGGAGCAGGAGCAGGGTGCAGATCAGTGAGACAAGGGCGTACAGCCCGGATACGATCGCGACCCCGACGATATTGCCTGACGTGTTGAGCATCCACTGCGCCAGTACGGGAGTTCCGCCGCCGACGACAAGGGAACACAGCTGGTACGCCGTCGACAGACCGGTGTAACGGATGTTGGCGGGGAAGGCCCGAGCGAGAACGCCGGCGATGGCGCCGTAGAACATCGAGTGCGGGATCGTGGCCAGACACATTGCGACGACTGCAATGGTGAAGTTCCCGGTTCGGATCGCGAAGAACATCGCGGGCATGAGAACGAACTCCGGTATCACCATCAGACACATGGCTTTTCGCATGTCGATCTTGGAGACCAGGACGGCACCGAAAGGTTGGACGATGAACTGCACGACGAGCGCGATCGCGATGGCGGCCAGGAACGTTCCTCGATCGTATCCGAGTTCTTTTGTAGCCCAGGACAATGCGAAGGTGTTCTTGAAATAGGTGACCTGGGCGAGGGGGAGTGCGCCGGCGCCGAGGAGAACCAGTACCCAGTGCTTGCGCAAGACTTCGGCGAGCGGAAGCTTGACGACCTTCTTGCGTGCGAGAACGGCCTTCATCTCGTCCGACTCTTCGAGTTTGAGGCGAATGATCATCCCGAGAATGACCAGCACCGCCGAGATGATGAACGGGATGCGCCATCCGTACAGGAGGAACGACGGCGTCGGCATCGAGGACAGAAGGAAGAACGCGATGGTGGCCAACAGATTTCCGGCGGGTGAGCCCTGTTGGGCGAACGCAGAGTAGAGGATGCTCTTGCCCTTCGGTGCATTCTCGCTGGCAATGAGCACTGCGCCGCCCCACTCGCCACCGACCGCGACTCCTTGGATGACGCGAAGGGTGACCAGACCGATCGGCGCCCAGATCCCGACCTGTGCGTAGGTGGGGAGGAGCCCGATGCCTACCGTGGCGACACCCATCATCATCAAGGTGATGACGAGAGTGTTCTTGCGTCCGATCCGGTCGCCGAGGTGACCGAAGATGATCCCGCCGATCGGCCTGGCGAGGAAGCCTGCCCAGAGTGTGATGAAGGCGAGGAGAGTGCCGACTCCGTTCGGGAGAGTGTCGGAGAAGAAGATGTCGCCGAATACCAGGGCAGCGGCAGTGCCGTAGATGTAGAAGTCGTACCACTCGATAGTGGTTCCGATGAACGAAGCGATACCGGCTCTTCGCGCCTTGGCGTTGATCTCCTCGGAACTGCGAGTGGGTGAACTCATGCGTGGCGACCTTTCTCTGCAACATTCGCGGCGCCGAAACGTGGCGTGCCTGAATGAGATTCGCAGAGTGGTGTAGGTCACGTCCAATACCAACTTGGTCGCCTATTGATACCTCAGGAGTATCAATAGGCGACCATGATCAGCTCTTCCGGTATGGAAGGATCGGGGTGATTACTCGGACCAGTTGTACGTCCGCTCGACGGCCTTGTTCCACTCCGCGTACAGCCGTGACCTTTCGGACTCGTCCATCGCCGGTTCCCAGGTTTGGCCGACGGCCCAGTTGTTGCGGATGTCTTCGGTGTCGGCCCAATAACCGATGGCGAGGCCCGCTGCGTATGCAGCACCGAGAGCTGTCGTTTCGTTGACCACCGGGCGGATGACGGGAACTCCGAGGATGTCCGACTGGAACTGCATCAGGGTTTCGTTGACCACCATGCCGCCGTCGACCTTCAGTGCGGACAGTTCGACTCCCGAATCCGCTCGCATGGCGTCGATGACCTCGCGGGTCTGGTATGCCGTCGCCTCGAGCGCTGCGCGGGCCAGGTGTCCCTTGTTGACGAAGCGCGTCAGACCGACGATGACACCCCGGGCATCCGGTCGCCACCGAGGTGCGAACAGCCCGGAGAACGCGGGCACGAAGTAGGCGCCGCCGTTGTCATCGACACTTGCGGCGAGCGGCTCGATGTCCTTGGCGTTCTGAATGATTCCGAGATTGTCTCGAAGCCACTGGACCAAGGAACCCGTCACGGCGACGGAACCTTCGAGTGCGTAGACGGCAGGGGCTTCGCCGAGTTTGTAGCAGACGGTCGTCAGTAGTCCGTGCTTGCTGTGCACCGGCTTCGTGCCAGTATTGAGAAGCATGAAATTGCCGGTGCCGTAGGTGTTCTTGGCTTCACCCTCGGAGAGGCAGGCCTGGCCGAATGTGGCTGCCTGCTGGTCACCGAGGATTCCGGCGACCGGCACACCGGCGAGATTGCCGCGTGGACGTCCTGTGCCGTAGACCTCTGAGGAACTACGGATTTCCGGGAGCATCGACATCGGGATTCCGAAGTCCGCACAGATCGATTCGTCCCACTGGAGGGTCTCGAGATCCATCAGCATCGTGCGTGACGCATTGGTGACATCTGTCACGTGGACGCCCTCGGTCAGGTTCCACACGATCCACGTGTCGACAGTGCCGAAGCACAATTCGCCGGCCTCCGCTTTTGCTTTCGCACCGTCGACGTTGTCGAGAATCCAGCGGATCTTCGGCCCAGCGAAGTAGGTCGAGAGTGGTAGTCCGGTCTTGTCTCGATACTTGTCCGGACCCTCGTCGCCGCCCAGTTCGACACACAGTTGATCCGTGCGCGTGTCCTGCCACACGATCGCGTTGTAGATCGGCTTACCCGTCGAACGCTCCCAAACGACGGTCGTCTCACGCTGATTCGTGATTCCGACGGCAGCGATGTCGGCCCGAGTGAGATCGACCTTCGCGAGAGCGCCGGCCACCACCTCCCGAGTGTTGATCCACAGCGCCACCGGATCGTGCTCGACCCAACCTGCTCGCGGGAAAATCTGCTCGTGTTCTTTCTGCGCAACGCTCACCACGGCGCCGTCGTGATCGAAGATCATGCAGCGGCTCGACGTCGTGCCTTGGTCGATGGCGGCGATGTATTGATTCACTGTGCTCCTAGGTTCGGGCGTGTTCGCAGTAATCCGTGCGCTGTCGCAGTATGTGGATCAAGCTACTAGCCTGTAAACGGATTCGTCGTCGACTTACAGGAGACCGGGTTGAGTAAGCAGCAAGGTGCGCAGTTTCTCGGCCCGCAGCAGCGCGAAGCTGCTTGGGAACAACTTCAGACCGAGCAATTCGACGTCGTCGTGGTGGGCGGCGGTGTTGTCGGTGTCGGAGCGGCCCTCGATGCGGCCACCCGCGGGCTCAAGGTTGCGTTGGTCGAGGCCCGTGACTACGCATCCGGCACGTCCAGTCGTTCGTCGAAGATGTTCCACGGCGGTCTCCGCTATCTCGAGCAACTCGAATTCGGCCTCGTTCGTGAGGCGTTGCGTGAGCGCGAACTCTCGCTGACCACGCTCGCTCCGCACCTGGTCAAGCCGCTGAAGTTTCTGTTCCCCTTGGCTCACCGAGTGTGGGAACGCCCGTACATGGCCGCGGGAATCTTCCTCTACGACCGGATGGGCGGCGCCAAATCGGTCCCCTCCCAGAAGCACTTGACGCGGGCGGGCGCACTGCGCATGTCGCCGAGCCTCAAGCGCAGTTCACTGACCGGTGGCATCCAGTACTACGACACCGTCGTCGACGACGCTCGGCACACCATGACCGTTGCACGGACCGCCGCCCACTACGGCGCGGTCGTCCGAACATCGACGCAGGTCGTGGGATTTCTGCGTGAAGCGGACCGGGTCTCGGGAGTTCGTGTTCGCGACTGCGAAGACGGCCGTACCGCGGAGGTCAAGGGTCACGTCGTCATCAATGCAACCGGTGTCTGGACGGACGAAATCCAGGCCCTCTCACGTCAGCGCGGACGGTTCCGGGTGCGAGCGTCGAAGGGCGTACACATCGTCGTCCCGCGCGATCGCATCGTCAGTGAAGCCGCCATCATCCTGCGTACCGAGAAGTCGGTGCTGTTCGTCATTCCGTGGGGCAGTCACTGGATCATCGGCACCACGGACACCGACTGGAACTTGGATCTCGCTCACCCAGCGGCAACCAAAGCAGATATCGACTACATCCTCGGCCACGTGAACTCCGTTCTGGTCACGCCGCTGACGCACGCCGACATCGACGGTGTCTACGCAGGCCTGCGTCCGCTGCTTGCTGGTGAGAGCGACGAGACGTCGAAGCTCTCGCGCGAGCACGCCGTTGCCCGTGTGGCTCCAGGCCTGGTCGCCATCGCCGGTGGAAAGTACACGACGTATCGGGTCATGGCGGAAGACGCCGTCGATGTCGCAGCAGAAGACATTCCGGCGCGAGTGGCGTCGTCGATCACGGAGAAGGTGCCGCTCGTCGGCGCCGACGGATACTTCGCGTTGATCAATCAGACTGTGCAACTGGGCGAGCAGTACGGCTTGCATCCGTATCGCGTCAAGCACTTGCTCGACCGCTACGGTTCACTCATCACGGAGGTCCTCGAACTCGGCCGACAGACGCCGGAGTTGTTGCAGCCCATCACAGATGCCCCCGATTACCTTCAGGTCGAGGCTGTGTACGCCGCCGCGGCCGAGGGTGCATTGCACCTCGACGACATCCTGGCTCGTCGCATGCGCATCGCAATCGAGTACCCGCATCGTGGTGTCAACTGTGCGCAACAGGTCGCCGGATTGGTTGCTCCGATTCTCGGTTGGGATGCCGCCACCGTCGAGCGCGAGGTCGACACGTACCGAGCGCGCGTCGAAGCGGAGATCGAGTCGCAGACCCAGCCGGACGACGAGTCGGCCGACGCCTTGCGCGCCGCAGCGCCGGAGTCTCGGGCCGAGATCCTCGAACCCGTCGTCGTGGTGCCGGATCGGGTCTGAGTCGCCCGTCGTTTGTTCTCGGTCTGTCGCGGGTAGGCGGATGTCGAATCACCACCCGTGTCAGCACAGACCGGTCGAGCGTCGCCCAGGAGGATCCCAATGTTCGGTAGTCGGTCGAGATCTGCTGAGGAACACATAGCCACTGCCTATCTGGTCACTCACCTGTGCGGAGCGATGGTAGGGCTGCAACTCTCGCGGTCGCTCTCGGACTCGTACGGCGCGTGGGCCGACGGTGAGCTGGACTCGTTGCCGGGTGAGCTCGAGTACGAGATCGAGCAGCTGCTGCAACTGATCGAGGACACCCAGGGCATATCTCTGCCGCGGTACTCCAAGATCGACGCGACGGTCAATCGGATCAGGCGCCTCGTCCATGTCGACGCCATCTGGCGCAACCGTCTCGTGAAGCTGGCAACTCTCGAGATCATGCGGACCGCTCTGTGCGGCAAGAGTGCGATGTGGGAAGTCCTGAGAGACATTCCGGCCGGGGAGACGGAGGAGCAGTACCGCGAGCTCAACGACCTGGTGTCCAAGCAGATCACCACCGTCACGGCTCTGCATCACCGCGCGGCCACGGAAGCTTTTCAGGGGACGGACGGGCGGGAATCGGCGAGCGGCGGCGACCCCATCCGCTCGAGTAAGTAAGGTTTGTACCGTTCGGTGAAGAATTCGATGAACGGTAGACCCCGAGGTGTATGGAGATGGCTGAGCGCGACCAAGCACTGACAGAACCCACGGCAGTGTTCGCGGCGTTGGCGGAGATCCTCTACTCCGCCGCAGACAGCGCCGAGGTGTACTCCGCGATCTGTTCGGCGGCTGTCGAGTTGATTCCCGGTTGCGATCACGCAAGCCTGATGCTGCGACGGGGAAACACCAACGTCACGGTAGCGGCAAGCGATGAGATCGCCGAGCATGCAGACGATCTCGAACGTGCGACTGGTGAGGGGCCGTGCATCGACGCCCTCGACACGGAGGCGCCGCAGCTCGAGTCAGATCTTCGCACTCCGAATCAGTGGCCCGAGTTCGCTCGGAAAGTAGTGGCAGAGACATCCATTCGTGGCTCGATGGGGTTCCGACTGATGGTCGATCGTCAGAAGTTCGGTGCCCTCAACCTCTTCTCCGACACTCCGGGAGCATTCACGGAAACTGTTGCCGACCACGCGATCATGTTGGCATCGTTTGCATCCGTGGCCGTCACCGCACTGAACCGAGGAGAGGATGCCGACTCGCTGCGGCGAGGCCTGGCGAGCAGTCGCGAAATCGGTCAGGCCGTCGGTCTGCTGATGGCATTGCATCGGGTGTCCGACGACGAGGCCTTCGACATTCTGGTGCGAACCTCGCAGAACATGAACGTCAAGATCGCCGAGTTGGCGCGCAAGGTCATCGTCCAGCATCGTTCGACTCTGGACTGAGCGCTTCGTTCGTCCCGGGAGAGCCGAGGAGTTGAGATCGCTTGCGATCCACCGTCTCTCGAAGAGCTGTCACCACCGCTGCGACTTCCGGGCGGCGCAAGGATTCAGAACGAGCCACCAACCAGTACGAAAGTCTGACTTCGATGTGAGCGGGCAGCACGCGAATCAGATCGTCGTGCTGCTCAGCCATGAAGCAGGGGAGCAGGCCGATGCCGGCACCCGCGCGCGTTGCCTCGATGTGGACGAACACGTTGGTGGACGTGACGGCCTCGCGCATGGAAACCGTGAGCTTGCGGGCCAAGTCGAGTTCGTCGACCTGCAGCATCGAGTCGATGAAATACACGAGCGAGTGTTCGGCCAGATCTTCGGCACTTTCGGGAACTGCATTCTGACGTAGATACTCTCGGGAGGCGTACAAACCCAGCGCGTAGTCGGCCAGATGGACGGCCTCGGCGCGGTGAACTTGAGGTTTGCCGACAACAACCTCGATGTCGAGCCCCGAGCGTATCTGCGACGCCTTTCTGGTCGCGACGACTATCTCCACGCTCACGCGAGGATGGCGTCTGCGAACCGCTGCGCCGGCGGGGGCCGCGATGTATGCGCTGAAGCCGTCGGTGGCCGAGACCCGCACGACGCCGTCGAGTTGCTGCTGACCGGTGGAGTCGAGTGCCAGTTCGTTCACCGCGGCCTCGATGCGCTCGGCCGCGCTGAGGGCTTGTCTGCCCAGGTCGGTCAACTCCCAGCCGCCGGACGAGCGGACCAGTACACGGCCGCCGAGGCTCTTCTCGAGCGAGGCGATGCGGCGCGAAATGGTGGTGTGGTTGAGGCCCAGGTCGTCGGCGGCGGTGTTGAAGCGGCCGGTGCGACCGACCGCGAGAAGCACCAGTAGGTCGTCCGGGCTCAGTCCGAGTGTCATATCTGCATTTTTGCACCTGGATGGTGCGAGATTTGTCATTGTCGTGCCAAGAATCTGCACCGATACTCATCGAGTCACAAAAAATGTGCGAGCGGTCACATTCCTGATCGTGAAGAGCAGGCGAATCGCGAACTGAAGACGAGGGAGTCCACGATGAGCGTCGACAACATGCCGAAACCCGAGAGCCAAGCCCCACCATCGGGGCTGAAGAAGGTGGTCGGCGCCTCGATGGCGGGCACCGTGGTCGAGTGGTACGAGTTCTTTCTGTACGGCACGGCGGCCACTCTGGTCTTCAGCAAAGTCTTCTTTCCTGGCGGCGGCAACGAGCTGGATGCGATCATCGCGGCTTTCATCACCTACGCCGTCGGATTCGCCGCCCGGCCACTCGGCGGAATCGTCTTCGGATATTTCGGAGACAAGTTCGGCCGGAAGCAGTTGTTGCAGTTCAGTTTGCTGCTGGTCGGCGCCGCAACGTTCTTGATGGGCTGCCTACCGACCTACGGTCAGATCGGCTACTGGGCGCCGGCACTGCTGGTCACGCTGCGCTTCATCCAAGGATTTGCTGTCGGCGGCGAATGGGGTGGGGCGGTACTCCTTGTCGCCGAGCACAGCCCGAATCGATCTCGTGGGTTCTGGTCGTCCTGGCCTCAGGCCGGCGTACCCATGGGCAACCTGGTGGCCACTGTCGTGCTGTTGATCCTGACGTCGACGCTCTCGGACGAATCCTTCATGAGTTGGGGCTGGCGCGTTGCCTTCTGGCTCTCCGCGGTGATCGTTCTGGTCGGGTACTACGTTCGGACCAAGGTCACCGACGCTCCCATTTTCATTGCGGCGCAGAAGGAAGCAGAACTGGTCAAGGCAACCTCGTACAGCGTTTTCGAGGTGGTCAAGCGTTACCCGCGCGGAGTGTTGACCGCGATGGGCCTGCGTTTCGCCGAAAACGTCATGTACTACCTCGTGGTGACCTTCTCGATCACCTACCTCAAGGTCGTCGTTCATGCGGACACGGCGCACATCCTCTGGTGGATGCTGATGGCACATGCCGTGCACTTCGCAGTGATTCCGTTGGTAGGCAAACTGTCCGACACGATCGGTCGACGCCCGGTGTACATGATCGGTGCCGTCACCGCCGGAACGTGGGGATTCTTCGCCTTCCCGATGATGAACAGCGGACACAATGCCGTCATCTTGTCGGCAATCATCATCGGGCTTGTGTTCCACGCCTTCATGTATGCAGGCCAACCGGCGATCATGGCCGAGATGTTCCCGACCCGGATGCGCTATTCCGGTGTCTCCCTGGGTTATCAGGTCACGTCGATCGTGGCGGGGTCACTGGCTCCGATCATCGCGACCGGACTGCTGAGCAAGTTCGACTCCTCGGTCCCCATCGCGATCTATCTCCTGCTGGCATCCCTGGTCACCATCGTCGCAGTCGTTTTCGCGCGGGAGACCAAGGGAATCTCGCTCGAGTCCGTCGATGCTGCCGACGCACGAGTGCTCGCCGACGAGCGGGCCGGTGTTTCCGCGTGACGCTCTCTGGCAAATCGGCACTGGTCACCGGTGGTGCGAGTGGTATCGGCGAGGCGTGTGCCCGGCTCCTTGCCGCCCGCGGCGCCCACGTCACCGTCGCTGATCTCGACGACGTCGCCGCGAAGGCGCTGGCCGACGAGATCGACGGCACTGCGTGGGCCGTCGATCTCCTCGACACCGACCAACTCGTGGATCTGGCGCTCGAGACGGACATACTAGTCAACAACGCCGGCATTCAACGGGTCAGTCCCATCGAGGATTTCGACGTCGAGGACTTCCGGAAGATTCAACGCCTCATGGTCGAAGCGCCGTTCCTCCTGGTCAGAGCGGCCCTGCCGTACATGTACCGCAAAGGATTCGGGCGCATCGTCAACATTTCCTCGGTCCACGGGCTCCGCGCTTCGGCATTCAAGAGTGCGTACGTCACGGCAAAGCACGGACTCGAAGGCCTGTCGAAAGTTGTTGCGCTCGAGGGTGCCCCACACGGTGTCACCAGTAACTGTGTCAATCCGGGCTACGTCCTGACACCACTCGTGCGATCCCAGATCTCCGACCAGGCAAAGGTTCACGGAATCAGTGAATCCGAGGTTGTCGAGAAGGTGATGCTCACTGAGAGCGCGATCAAACGGATGGTCGAGCCCGCAGAAGTGGCATCGCTGGTGGGGTGGCTGGCATCGCCCGAGGCGTCGATGGGGACGGGGGCTTCGTACACCATCGACGGCGGGTGGAGCGCCAGCTAGATCACGGGGCTGCTGTGTTGTTCAAGCTGCCGGGTTCAGGCTTCGGGAATCTCGATTCCGAACTTCTCGCGGGTGATGACCTCGGGTTCGGGACCGCCGCGAACTCCGGTGTCGAGTGCGTCGATTGCGGAGAGTTCTTCGGCGGTGAGTTCGAAGTCGAACACGTCGAAGTTCTCCGCGATCCGCGAGGGAGTCACCGACTTGGGGATCACCTGGCGGCCCTGCTGGAGGTGCCAGCGCAGCATCACCTGTGCAGGCGACTTGCCGTGAGCGGTCGCGATGGCGCCGATGGTGGCGTCCTCGAGGGTCGAGCCGTGGGAGCCGTCGCGGTAGAACGTGATTCCGCCGATCGGTGACCATGCCTGAGACAGAATCCCGCGATCGGCGTCGGCCTCGAGCAGAGTCGACTGCCTGAAGTACGGATGAACCTCGATCTGGTTGACCGCCGGCACCACGGACGTTGCGTCCAGGAGTCGGGTGAGGTGATCCGGCATGAAGTTACTGACTCCGATGGCGCGGACCTTGCCGTCGTCCAGAAGCGTTTCCAACGCCCTGTACGCGTCGATCGTGCGCTCGAACTCGCTCGGCAACGCCTGGTGGAGGATCAGGAGGTCGAGTTGTTCGACACCGAGTTTGCCTGCGCTCTTGTCGAAGGCATGCAGAGTCTCGTCGTATCCGTAGTCGGTGATCCAGACCTTCGTCTCGACGAAGATGTCCGCGCGATCGAGTCCGGATCGCCGGATCGCCTCACCGACGCCCTTCTCGTTGCCGTAGGCCGCGGCAGTGTCGATATGGCGATAACCCGTCGACAGCGCGGACTCGACGGCGGCGAGTGTTTCGTCCGGCGGCGTCTGGTACACGCCGAAGCCAAGTGCGGGGATGTCGACGCCGTTGTTCAGTTTCAGACTCGGGATGCTCATGTCGTCCACGGTAGCGGCGGCCGGTGGTTCGGCGGGAGTGACTGCTCAGCCGGGTAACGGCAGTACCCCTTCAGGCCTGGGGATTCGCGATCGGGGGGACTCGTCAATGAGTGAGCACTATCTTCAACCCGACGATGAGGGTGGCGACGGCAGCGAGGCCGAAGGCTGCCAGATGTGTGTTCGTACTGACTTTCTCGCCGTGCAGTCGGCTGATCACGTAACTGGTGGAACCGATCCGCAGGATCAAGACGATTTCCGCGATCAACTGCGCCGTCCGTGGCTCCAGGAAGTTGAACCACGCCGTCGCGAGAATGACGACAGGAACAACCGCAGAGGTGAGGATCGGGACGGAATCGCGAAGCGAGTCGATTCTCTCCGCGGTCGTCAGTCGGCGATCGTTGCGAATGCTCTCGCCGACGCCCTCGGCAAATGTGTGGGCGATGTATGTCGACAATGCCGTGCCGACCACAATCGCGGCGCCGAGCGATTCCTGAGATTTCGTCACCGGTATGAGTGCGGCGAGGACAAGAATGTTGCCGTAGATGTACGCGGTGGTCCTCGCCGCCACACGTTCTTGTCCCAGCGGCGCACCGTGAGACGTGATCGGACGGTTCAGCAGGGTTCGCAGGTCCCACTCCATGTTCAGAGCATGGCAGATCAGACCCTGGGGCTGTAGTGCATCGGGTTATCTCGCTGCTCGAGCGGGGGCAGGTTGCGCGCCGGTGTGTGGACCAGTGGTGCGTCGGCGGGGATTCGGCCGTCAGCTCGATCCCATCCCGCGCGAGCACGTGGCTGATACCGGTATCGCCACGGCACCAGAAGGAAGACGGCGTTGACGGTGCGGCCGACAGCGTTGTGAATTTTCTGATCGCGACTGGTCCACGAGTAGCCGAGTAGGTCTCGAACCGGTTGGTCGTACATTCCGACCGTCAGCCACACGAATCCGCGGGCGAGGGGGATTCGGGCGAGCCGCCACAACGGATCGGGTAGCCACGTCATGTACGGGGGCTTGCCGAGTCCCGACAGGTCGAGGACGTCGCGGGTCGCCTTGTTGTCTTCGAGTACGTTGCGGCACATGTGGTCCCAGTACTCCTGAAATGCTTCCCAGGTCTCGGGAACAGGGCGCATGCTCATCCCGTACAGGCGGTACCACTGAATGTGCTCGGTGAAGAGCTGACGTTTCTGGGCCTCGGTCAAGCCACCGGAGAAGTTCTCGGCAGTGACGATGGTGCCCATGAAGAACGTTGCGTGCGCCCAGTAGAAAGTGTCGGGATCGAGTGCGTGATACCGACGCCCCAACTTGTCGACGCCCTTGATTCGTGTGTGATAGCCGCGGACTTCTTCGGCTGTCTGCTGCGCGCGATCGCCGTCGAAGACCACGCCTGCAATGGGATACAGCGAGCGGTACAGCCGTTCCCACCGCTCGTCGAAGAATTGTGAATGCTCCTCGACTCCGGCGCCGAGGCCGGGGTGCATGTTCTGCATCGAACCGGCCCAGACGCCTTGCAGCATCCCGCGCCAGTCGCCGAAATACTTCCACGTCAGGGAATCCGGACCGAGGGGAACCGGGGTGCTGCTGTCGTCAAGTTGACTACGCATGTTGTCAGATTAGGATCGACAACAGCGGTAGTCAAGGATCGAATACCGGGTGCATTGAAGATCAAGTGTCGGCGAAGTGGGGAAGTTGTGAGCATCGAAGAACGCAGGGCCACTCGAAAGGCGACGTTGTTCGACGTCGGAGTGACACTGCTCGGTGCGGTCGACGGTCCGGCCGTCAACGTGCGTGCGGTCTGCAAGGCCGCCGGTTTGACCGAGCGGTACTTCTACGAAAGCTTCACCGATCGCGATCAGTACGTTGTCGCGGTCCACACGTTTGTCGCCGAGCGCGCGCAGTCGGCGCTTGCGTCGGCAGTGGAGTCGGAGACGACATCCGAGGCCGTCGCCACCGCTGCGGTCGACGCTTTCGTCAAGCTCATGGTCGACGATCCGGCGATGGGGAGAGTGCTCCTGATCGCCCCGCTCTCGGAACCCGTCCTGAGCGGCCGCGGTATCGAATCGATGCCGGCGTTCGTGGACCTCGTGTACGACCAGTTGTCCGAGATCGCTGATCCCGTGGACAAGCAACTGGTGGCAGTCGGACTGGTCGGGGCGTTGTTCACACTGTTCATCGGTTATCTGGACGGCACGATCGTCGTGGACCGTGATCGATTTGTCCGCCACTGCGTCAGGCTGCTGATCAATGCTAACCAGGCGTGAAGGGCTGGCAGGCCGGGCAGAAGAAGATATTTCGCTCGGTGAGCTGATCCGGTCCGAGGGTGTCTTCTGTGATGCGAGTTCCGCAACGGCGGCATGGTTTTCCGCGTCTGCCGTACACCCATGTCTGCCTACCGGGGCGGGTGTCGCCGGTGGTGACCCGGATGCGACGTGACTTGTTGACGTTGATGGTGCGAAAAGACAGATCCACTATCGCGTCGAGATTCCCCGCGAGATGTGTCGGCGTTTTCGGGTGAATACCTCGTAGGAAGCAGATCTCGTTTCGGTACACGTTGCCCAGTCCGGCCATCACCCGCTGATCCAGGAGCGCGATTCCGATCGGTACGGAGTCGGCAGCCCGAAGATTTCGGGCGGCCACGGAACTGTCCCAATCGGTCCCGAGCAGATCCGGTCCGAGATGTCCGACGGCCTCCTGTTCCTGCCCGAGTTCGAGGATCTCGGTGATTCCCAGTGAAAAGCCAACTGCTACAGAGTCTTCGGTGGCCAAGAGGATGCGCGCTTGATGGGCGGGTCGGCGCCAGCGCTCGCCGGGGCGATAAATCTGCCACTGACCTTCCATCTTCAGATGCGTGTGAATGGACGCTTCGCCCACTCGGATCAGGAGATGTTTTCCGCGGCTCGCGACGGAATCCACGCGGTGGCCCGAGAGATCAACCGTGGCGTAACGAGGAACGCGGACGTCGCAGGTGGTGAGTACCTTCTCGGCCAGGGCAGCGCGCAGTTCATTGGCGGCCCGCCACACGGTATCGCCCTCAGGCATGGTCGCCGCACCCACACTTCAGGATCTCAACTGCCACGATCCCAATCATCATGACCCCAATCCTCATGACCGCAACCGGAATCCGCGAGGGGTGGCCGCGAAGCCGGCTTCGACCAGGACCGGAGCAAAATCGGTGCCGTGGATGGTCTCTCCGTCGACCTTCTCCACTACCAACTTGTCGACAGCGCGAGAAGTCACCTTCTGGGCAAGCGACAGTGCTGCCAGGCGCAAAGTTCCGCCGTCGTCGGTGAATGTCAGGATGGTGCGACCGCCGCGCTCGACGAACAGAACCAACTCGCCCTCCACCAGAACCACCAGTGCTCCCGCCTTACGTCCGGGCCGGTGTCCGGGTGACTCTTCGCCCCCCGACGCCGGCCACGGTAGTGCGGCGCCGTATGGATTGGCCGGGTCGCACGCCGCGAGAGTGACTGCAGCCGAGGAGGTGTGGCGCCCCTCGATGGAATCACCGAACGTGCGCAATCGGTCGACCACGGGAGGCGTCGAGAATTGAGCGCCGCCCAGGGTGTCCACGAAGTATCCGCGTCGAGCGCGCCCGTTGTCCTCGAACGTGCTCAGTACCTTGTAGATCAACGCGAAACCGCCCGGCACGTTCTCGCTCATCACCGAACCGCGGGTGACGACGCCGTATCGTTCGAGCAGCAGATCAGCCGTGGCGTGCGCCCGGATAGTGGGGTCAGGTTCGATACCTGGCAGCTGGAACCACCGACCGGAGGCGGTTGCCGGTCCCGTGCGCGCGGGCGTGGAAGCGCGGGCCATTCCGCGGTACGGACGGGCCCGAGGAACACGGCGAGGTGATCGGTGACTGGTTGTTGTTCTGGTGGTGTCGGAGAGAAGTGCGCGCAGCGGCGCAACGGTGTCGTTTCCGATGTGTCCGAGCCACACCAACTCCCACAGTGCCGTTGTCACCGCACTGTCGACCGTGTCCGCAGCCGACTCCGTAGTTCGCAACGCGTCGACCAACTGGCGGAAGAAGTAGGCACCGCCGCCGGACAGCAGGTCGAGGATGCGCTTCTGCAATTCCGAGACGTCGGTGTCGGCGGGCGAATTGAGCGTGATCGGTGCCAGGTCGGCGGGGTGCAGCACTACCCACCCGTCTTTGCCCGAGATAGCTCCCGATCCGGACCACAGGACTTCACCCGTCGACGTGAGTTCGTCCAACATCGCGGGAGAGTAGTCGGCAACTCGGCTCGGCAGGATCAACGATTCGAGAGCGGACGCCGGAATCGGAACGCCGGCAAGTTGATCGACCACCGTTGCAACACCGTCGATTCCTCGCAGCGTGCCGCCCACGTGCTGCCAACTGGGAAGGAATCGCCCGAGCGTCGCGGTGCTGACCGGCTCGACCTCCTGCCGTGCCGCGGCGAGCGAGCGACGCCGCAAGCGACGCAGGACCTCGGCGTCGCACCATTCGCTCCCGGTTGCAGACGGGCGGAATTCACCTTCCAGGACCCGCTTTTCGAGCGCGAGCCGACCGAGAACGTCACGCGCGACTGATACTCCGAGACCGAAGCGTGCAGCCGCGTCGGCGAGAGTGAAGGGACCGTGGGTGCGGGCGTACCGGCTCAGGAGGTCGTCGAGTGGTTGATCGACCGGCTCGATGAACGCGGCCGGAACGCCGATGGGTAGGGGAACGCCGAGTCCATCGCGAAGCCGCGCTGCATCTTCGACGACGGTCCACCAGCTCTCGCCCGCATACGAGACGTGGAGGGCACGTTTGTCCGTAACCAACTTCTCGAGCCATGAGACCGGGTCCTCGAGACAGCGTTCGGTGACTTCTTCGGTGGTCAGCGGGCCGAGCATGCGGAGGAGGTCGGCAACACCCTCGAGGTCCTTGGCCTTTCGGTCAGGGACGAGCCGTTGCAGTTCACGTTCGGCCTGCTCGATCACTCCGGCTTCGAGGAGCTCGCGCAGTTCGACGCGGCCGAGGAGTTCGGCCAACAGCGTGGAGTCCAAGGACAAAGCGGCGGCGCGTCGCTCGGCGAGGGGGCTGTCGCCCTCGTACATGAACGCACCCACGTAGTTGAACAGGAGCGCACTGGCGAACGGAGACGGAGAGGCCGTCTCCACCTCGACGATTCGAATCTGCCTTTTCTCGATCTTGCCGAACAATTCCTTCAGTGCAGGCAGGTCGTAAACGTCCTGCAAGCACTCGCGTACGGTCTCGAGCAGGATCGGGAAGGTCGGGAACTTGCGGGCGACGTCCAGCAGTTGCGCCGACCGCTGACGCTGCTGCCACAGTGGTGCACGTTTTCCGGGATTGCGGCGGGGGAGAAGCAGTGCGCGGGCGGCACATTCGCGGAATCGGGAAGCGAAGAGCGCGGAGCCGCCCACCTCTTGGGTGACCAGATCTTCGATGTCCTCGACGTCGAAGGTGAACAGTTCGGCGCCGGGAGGTTCGTTCTCGGTGTCGGGGAGTCGGATGATGATACCGTCGTCGGAGGCCGTCGGGCTGGAATCGACGCCGTATCGTTCCTGCAGGCGCGCCCCGATGGCGAGGGCCCACGGTGCGTGAACCCGTTGGCCGTACGGGGAATGCAGCACCAGACGCCAGTCACCGAGTTCGTCGCGGAAGCGTTCGACCACCAGGGTTCGATCCGACGGCACCTGCCCGGTGGCATTCTTCTGCTCACCGACGAGTTGGATCAGGTTGGTAGTCGCGTTGTGATCGAGCCCGCCCACGCGGCAACGCTCGACGACGTCGGCTTCGTTGCCGAGAGCCGTTTCGCGGACGAACTGCCCCAACGCCTGTCCCAGTTCGGCGGGGCGACCGAGTCCGTCGCCGTGCCAGAAGGGCAAACGACCCGGCATGCCGTAGGCGGGGCTGACCAGAACCCGATCGAAGGTGATCTCCTCGATCCGCCAACTGGTGGCGCCGAGCGCGAAGACGTCGCCGACCCGGGATTCGTAGACCATTTCCTCGTCGAGTTCGCCGACGCGGGACGCTTTCTCGCCAACCATGTAGACGGTGAAGAGGCCGCGGTCGGGGATTGCGCCGCCGGAAGTGACGGCCAATCGCTGCGAACCCGGGCGGCCCGTCAGCGTGTTGGACTCACGATCCCAGACGAGGCGAGGACGTAATTCGGCGAACTCGTCCGAGGGGTACCGCCCCGCCAGCAGGTCCAGAGTCGATTCGTACGCCGAACGGGGAAGCGTTGCAAAGGAACCGCTTCGGCGCACCGTCTCGAACCAGTCGTCGACGTCGATCGGTTCCAGAGCGGTGGCCGCAACAGTTTGCTGGGCAAGGATGTCGAGGGGATTGGCGGGAACGGCCATCGCCTCGATCTTGCCTTCGACCATGCGCTCGACGGTCACCGCGCAATGAATCAGGTCGGTGCGATGCTTGGGGAAGACGACGCCTCGCGATATCTCACCGACCTGGTGGCCGGCGCGGCCGACACGCTGCAGGCCGCTGGCAACCGAAGGCGGTGCTTCCACCTGGATGACCAAGTCGACGGCGCCCATGTCGATTCCGAGTTCGAGACTGCTGGTGGCGACGACGCATCGCAATCGACCCGATTTGAGGTCGTCTTCGATGAGGGCTCGCTGGTCTTTGCTGACCGATCCGTGGTGGGCGCGAGCAAGGAGGGGTTCCGCGCCGTAGTTGACCTCGGTGGGAGCTCCGATTTGCGCGGGCGGGCGAGGTGTTTTCTCGACGGCCAGACCGTTGCGTTCTGCATGAATCTCGTTGAGCCTGGCTGTCAAACGTTCGGCGAGGCGACGAGAGTTGGCGAACACGATGGACGATCGGTGGTCGAGCACGAGGTCGACGATCTGTTCCTCGACGTGTGGCCAGATCGAACCGGCTTGCGGGGTGGGGGATTCGGAACCGTCAGCCGGCGTGGCGATCCCCAATTCGGTCATGTCCTCGACGGGAACACGGACCGTGAGGTCGAAGGTCTTGGCGGCAGGCGGTGCCACGATCCGGATGGGTGCCGAACCGGCGAGGAACCGCCCGATCTCCTCGTGCGGACGGACGGTGGCCGACAATCCGATGCGTTGCGCCGGACGCTCGAGTAAGCCGTCCAGGCGTTCCAGTGAGAGCGCAAGGTGAGAGCCGCGCTTGGTGCCCGCCACGGCGTGAACCTCGTCGACGATCACCGTGTCGACGCCGACCAGTGTTTCCCGGGCAGCGGAGGTGAGCATCAGGAACAACGATTCCGGCGTCGTGATCAGGATGTCCGGGGGCCGCTTGATCAACGAGCGCCGATCGGCCTGGGAAGTGTCACCGGAACGGACACCGACGGTGATCTCGGGCGGAGTGAGGCCCAGACGCTTCGCAGTCTGTGTGATGCCGACCAGCGGTGCGCGAAGGTTTCGTTCGACGTCCACACCCAGCGCTTTGAGCGGCGAAATGTAGAGGACTTTGGTGGTGCCTTCGCCTTCGTCCTTGGCCGCAAGCTGATCGAGTGCCCAGAGAAAAGCGGACAATGTCTTGCCGGATCCGGTGGGTGCGACGACAAGTGTGTGAGAGCCGCTCGCGATGGATTCCCAGGCACCGAGCTGCGCAGCGGTGGGAGCGCTGAAAGCACCGCCGAACCACTCGCGTGTTGCGGGCGAGAATCTGCCGAGGACGTTGGTCACGACCACCATATTGCCCCTTCCCACCGACAGCGTGTTCGTGCCCGCGGCCGAAGTGCAGAGCATACTATTTGCCCTGTTATAGCGATTCTCTAGTTATCGAGAAGGCGAGTGCCTGATGGAAGCAGTCAAGATTGTCCTCGAGCTGGCGGTAGTGCTCGGGGCGATTGTCATGGGTACCAGATCGAGCGGTGTCGCTCTCGGTCTGTGGGGCGGCGCAGGTGTTGCCGTCCTCGTGTTCGTCTTCGGAGAGGACGTCGGCAGTCCGCCGGTCGACGCTCTCCTCATCGTCCTGTCCGTCGTCCTCGCGTCGTCGATGATGCAGGCGGCCGGTGGTATCGACTGGATGGTCACCATCGCGGCCAAGTTGATCGAATCTCGCCCGAAACAGATCACGCTGATCGCGCCGTTGGTGTCATTCCTGTTCTCGGTCGGTGCCGGCACGTCCAACATCCTCTACCCGCTGCTCCCCGTCATCTACGACGTCTCGTACAAGAACGGTGTGCGGCCGTCACGACCGCTGTCGCTGTCAGTTGTCTCGACCGGTGTGGCGCTCGCGTGTAGTCCGGTGTCCGCGGCAATGGCGGCAATGGTCACGCTGACCGACGTGCCGCCCTACGATTTCGAACTCATCGACATCATCAAGATCACCTTCCCGGCTGCTGTTGTCGGCATCGTCCTTTCCTCAATCGCGGTCAACCGACTCGGCAAAGATCTCGACGACGACCCGGAGATACAGGCGAAGATGAAGTCGGGCGAATTGGCCGGACCTGGTGCAGCCTCCAAGACCGAACTCGTCTCGACGAAGACCGGACGAAACGCGGCACTGATCTTCCTCGCCGGCGTCCTGGCTATCGTGATCTTCGGCCTGTTCAAGGGGATTCGTCCCGAAGCTGCCGACGGCACTCCGATGGGGATGACACCGATCATCGAAATGCTGATGTTCGTCGTGGGTACGTTGATCCTGCTGGTGTGCCGCCCGAATGTCGCCGACGTGCCGTCGTCGACGGTGTTCCGTGCCGGTATGGTCTCGGCCATCGCGCTGTTCGGTCTGGCATGGCTGACGGACACGTTCATCAGCGCCCATTCCGAGCTGATCACGAGCACCGTCGGCGACTGGGTCAACGCCGCGCCGTGGATCTTCGCGCTCGGTGTCTTCCTGGTCTGTGTACTGACGACCAGTCAGTCGACCGCTACGAGGACCATCGTGCCGATCGGTCTCGCTGCCGGGATTGCACCCGGTCTGGTGAGCGGAATGTGGGCCGGAGCGTTTGCCGGCGTCTATCTGTTGCCGACAAACGGTTCGCAGATCGCGGCTGCGAACTTCGACCTCTCGGGCAGCACGAAGCTCGGTTCCAAGCTCGTCGACCACTCGTTCTTCCTGCCGACCATCATCTTGGCCGTCACGACGATTGCGGCCGGCGCGTTGTTCGGAGTGGTGCTCGGTTGAGTATTGCGGCTGAGTCAGCCCTGAGTGACAGCGCTGAGTCAGCTGTTGCGGTAGTGGTCCCAGCTCGCCTTGCACGCGTGGGCGAGCTGGTCCACCCGCTCGGCATCGGGTGTCGGCCAGTCGACGCCGGGTTCCATGATGTAGGCGGCCAGTTCGTCTCCCAGCAGGAATTCTCGCTTGAATTCGGCCTGAACCGCACTCAACGTGATCCCGGCTTCGGCAGCGCGGGCGCTCAATTCGGCGAATCTCGCTCCGGCTCGGATGATTTCGAAACTGCCGAGGTACGGCTGATTGAGAGCGACCGCATCCGGATCGTCGACCTGAAATCCCTTGCGATGTGAGACCGCAAGTGTGCGAATGAGCTCCGGATCCATCGTCACGGGATTGTCGCCGCGTCGATTACCGTCGTGATCGCCACGATTGGAGAGTGCGACGACGTCGGGGAGTCGATCTGCTTCCGGCCGTTCGACATTGACGGCGCCGTCCCGCCGGGTGGTGTGGTTCATCGTGTCGTGGAACGACAACGTCGTGAACGATCGACCCAGTTCGAAGCTCTTCTCCACCATGGCTTCGATCAGTGCGTCGCGAGTTCTTTCGTAGACACCCAAACCGTGTTCGGCTGTCTCGGTGAAGGTCTCGGCGAGGTTCTTCCAGCCCGCGTCGTCGGTCGGCTCGAGCAGCAGGGGGTAGAACGAGAAGGTGACAGGGCGAACTGCGTCGACGCCGGTGAGGTCTGCTTTGTTGCCTGCACCGGCCTTGTGGACGCGGGCGAATGCTTCGCGCAGTGACGCTTCCAGGTTTTCGGGCTTCGCACGGTTGGGATCGCGAATCATGCGAGGGTGCGGATTCTCCACGTACACGATGCGCGAATCGATTTCGGCCCAACGGCGCACGATGGGACTGGTGGACATGTCGGTGAAGTCGAATTGCAGCCGCTGTGTGAACTCGGGTGCGAGAAAACGTGAGAGTTCTGCTGGAATCGCGGAACCCGAGTGTGGGCAACTGACAAGAAGGTCGGCTTCGGCGATGGCGTCGTCGAGACTGCGGGAGTCGCGATCGGCATAGAACGTCAGGTCCTCCGGCGTGAACACGGTTCCGGCCGGGATGAGTACTGGTTCTCCACTGGTCATGAGCCCCAGCGTAATCGAGTGCAACCGTGCTGACTCAGTATCCGATGAGTCGTTCCACGAGAGCTGTCTTGATCTCCGGTCGACCAGCCGCGACA
>NZ_CAURKP010000028.1:0-45240 GCF_963525155.1 uncultured Rhodococcus sp. | reverse complement strand
TCCTGGTCGAAATTCTCGATCACGGAGTAGAACTCGAGAATGGACTCGCGGGTGGTGCGCACGTCGGTACCAACCGGGTCTTCAACCGTTGCACCCTCGGCGTACAGGGCCACAACCTGGGCAGCAGTGCCCGTCGCAACGGTCTCGATGTAGGCGTCGACGGTCTTGCGGATTACCTCTGCGGACGGTGCCATGGTCTACCCCTCGTAGTTAGAACAGGTTCTAATTCTGAGGATAACCTACGACTCTGTTCCACGGGTCAGCTTTCGAGCACCTTGCGCAGGCGAGCCTTCTTCCGGTTCTCCCGCACGATCCAGACGACATCGGTGTCGTCCGACGCCCCCAGGGAGACGAATGCCGGCAGGGCATTCTCCGGATCCGCCGCAACCGCGACACTCCAGCAGTATCCGAGCGCCTGCCGGAGAGTCCGTGTGTCGGCATCACGACGGGAATCAGCCGGTTGCGAGACGATCCACTCGGTAGCGTCTCGGCACACCTGAACGGCCAGCGCAGCGTTGGTCTTGTCCTTCAGCAACCGTGGCTCGCAGATCCCGGCAGCCGCTGCGCGCAGCGTCAATGGATGAGCGGAGCGTGACCACTGCTCGATGATCGCCCGCAATAATTGCGGATCCGTGTCGCCTATCGCCTGAACGGCCATCGCGGCAGCTTCACGTGCACGCCACGACGCACTGGTGGTTGCCTCCGTCAGACTGTTCAGAACAGCCTTGTCGCGTGAACGAACAAGGATGAATCCGAGCCCGACGATCCCACAGCAGCGGATGTATTCGTCCTCGGACTCCGCCGCCAGCAGGATGTCGTCGTCATCGGCGCCGCGCGCGAACTCGAGCATGAGCCCAAGGTTCGCGCGCGGGCCGGGCAATCCTGAACGCTCCGTCAGGTAACTCCACAGTTCGTCACCGTCCAGATCCGCGAACGTCATGGGAGTCCTGCTTTCTCGAGTGCGGGTGCACCCATCATTTCACCGAAAGCCCTCTCACGACGGGAGTTCGAAGCTCACTTGCTTCCGTCGTCGCGCATAGAGGAATCCACCGACAAACGCGAGCACCAGCACCCCGGTCATCACCACGGCCAGAATGTTGCCGCCCAGTAGGAGCGGAAGGTTTCCGGCAATGGCGATCGCGAATCCGATCAGCCCGACAAGGCCCAAGCTCGGGGCAAGTTTGGTGTGCCAGAATCGCTGATCGACCTTCGTACGATGAAAGAAGACGAGCACCGCAAGGCACGTGAGCAACATGAGAGCCACGATCCCCACCGTTGCAACGCCGGCGAACCACGCGAAGATCTGTGTCACCGGATCCAGACCGATGACGATGCAAGCTCCGAGAAGTACCAGAGCACAGCAGGATTGCACCACTGACGCGATGTGCGGCGAACCATGCACGCGGTGCGTCCGCCCACCTGCGCCCGGCAGAACGCCGGTGTTCGACAGAACGAAGATGTATCTGGCCAAGACATTGTGGAGAGACAGAACTGCGGCAAAGAGACTGGACACCAACAGAATTTGAATCAGGTGGGCTGTCACCGTTCCGGCAAAGTCGGTGGCAGTGGTGATCAGCATGCCGTCGGGGTCAGTACCCGCAATGTCCACTGCACCCTTGTCGCCCCAGGCTGTCACGACCGCCCAACTGGAGAGAGCATAGAAGCCGCCGATGAGGATCAAGGCGGCGTATGTCGCTCGCGGGATAGTCCGCGCGGGATCCTTCGCCTCATCGCGGAAGATCGCCGTCGACTCGAACCCGATGTAGCCGGCAAGCGCGAATACCAATGCGACACCGGGGGATCCGGAGAAAATTTCCGACGGAGAGAACATTGCTGTCGACGGGCCTTCCGGACCACCGTCGGCGATGATGAAAGCGTCGAGTACGACGACGATCCCGACCTCTGCGATCAACAGGATGCCGAGCACCTTGCCCGACAATTCGATATGACGAAATCCCAGAACGGCTACCAGAGCCAACGAGGCGAGCGAGAAGATCCACCACGGCACATCCGGACCACCGTAGGAGGTGATCAACGAACTCATTGCCGGGCCGAGGTAGCCGTACACCGCCAATTGCACTGTGCTGTAACTGACAAGCGCCAACATCGCACTGCCGACACCGGCACCACGGCCGAGACCATGTCCGACGTAGAGATAGAACGCGCCGGTTCCCGGGATGTAACGCGACATCGCGGTGAATCCGACGGCGAAGAGCAGAAGTACACCGGTGGTCACGGCGAAGGTCACGGGGAAGCCCGCACCGTTGCCACCGGAAATGCCCAGCGGCACAAGCCCACTGATCACAGTCAGCGGAGCGGCCGCGGCAACGACCATGAGGACTATCGAACCGGTACCCAGCGAGCCTCGTAGAGTTCGGTCATCGCCGGATGCATCATGTGAAGCATTGACGGAAGTATGGGTCATACCGGCGATGTTAGAACCATTGAAGTCGATTCGGGACCCAATTCACAAAACTTTTACTTGCGAAAAACGGGACGAACCGTCCGTTCGTCGCGCTCCCGTCAGCCTTCTTCCTGCAGCGCCAAGCGTTTGAGCTCGTCTTTTGCGTGCAGAATGTGACGTTCCATTGCCTCCGCCGCGCGAGCGCTGTCGCCCCGCTTGATCGCCTCGAAGATTTCCTTGTGCTCCACCCTCGAAGCCTCGACCTGGTCTTCGAACACGAGATGATCGACGGGGACGAACATTTCGCCGCGAGCCTCGACCACAGCGGCCTCCAACCTGCTGTTTCCCGCCGCTCTGGCGATACCGCCGTGGAACCTGGCGTCACAAGCCCGGAACGATCCCCGACTTCCGGAAACCCCCAATTGCTCAATGGATTCGAGCAACTCGAGAAGATGACGATCGGTTCGCCGGACCGCCGCGAGGCTTGCCGTGCGCATTTCCAACCCGATACGGAGGTCGACGATCTCGTCGATGTCTGCTTCTCGCGCTTTCAACTGGCCAACCCAGTCTTCATAAGGCCTGGTCAACTCCGAAACGAACGATCCGCCCGTGGCTCCTCGCCGCACCTCGATGTATCCCATCGCCTGAAGGATTCGGACCGCTTCTCGCACACTGACTCGACCGACTTCGAGTTGCTGAGACAGTTCACGCTCGGACGGCAGGCGATCACCGGGGCTGAGCGCGCCGCTGTGAATGAGCAGTCGCAAGCGTCGAGCGATATCCTCCCCCAACGTCGGTGCACTGACCATGAATTCGATGGCCGGCAGCTTGTCGATCTGCACGTCTCGTACCCCCTACTCGGTGCCTGGACCGACACTTACGCTTCGTCTTGACCTACGAAATCGAACGCTCCCATTCGCAACTGTCCTTGAATAGATACAGCAGCGCGCGGCACTTCGAACCCGTTACCCCAACTTTACAAGCCAAACTCTAGCGAAAAGCCATTCAATGGTTCTATGCTCGCCCCTATGACCCAACTCACGATGACGGCGGAGGCACTCCCCGCCATGCCCCTGATCGGAGTCACCGGCCGCGTCGACCGCGGCGGGCCGTCACTACCCAACGTCGTCGGCGACGCGTTGATGGAAATGTTCTTCACCGATTTTCCCTCGAAAATCCGCGCTGCCGGTGGTCAACCGATCCTGCTGAGCATCCACAGTGATCCGCGCCGAATCGTCGAGCATCTCGATGCCCTCGTCCTCAGCGGTGGTTCCGACGTGGACCCCAGGCGATACGGCCGCACCCCCGGACCAAACTCCTCGATGATCGACCCTGCTCGGGACGAATTCGAGTTCGCCCTGGTCGATGCAGCCTGGGAAATCGGACTGCCGATCCTGGGTGTATGTCGAGGACACCAGGTCGTCAACGTCGCCCGCGGGGGCACTCTGATTGCCGACCTTCCGACCGACGCCGGTGAGGCACACAGCTTCTTCGGTTATCCGCGTTCGTACCGACCACAACAGGTCGCCCTTGAATCCGGCTCCATCCCATATAGTCTGTACGGCAACAGCATTCACGTGAACAGCCTTCACCACCAAGCAGTGGATGCCCCAGGGAACGGACTCCGGATCGTCGGACGCGCGCTCGACGGCGTCGCCGAAGCCATCCAGGCCGACGATCGCCCCGTGGTGGGCGTGCAGTGGCACCCCGAATTCTTCGCCGACATCGATCCGCTCTTCGCGTGGCTCGTCGACGCTGCAACCTCCCGTCGGACCAATTCTTCTCACCAGATCGATCATCACAGAATGGAAGACAACAATGTCACGTACGCATGAGAACAAGGTTGCCCTGATCACCGGTGCAGGCTCCGGAATCGGCCGCGGCATCGCGCTGCGCCTCGCCTCCGACGGTGCCCGCGTCGCGGTCGTGGACCTTCACATCGAAAGTGCAAAGGAGACCGTCGCACTGATCGAATCGCAGTACGGCACAACCGCGCTCGCCCTTGAGGCCGATGTGCGCGACCGCGCCGCCGTGAGCGCCGCTTTCGAAGCCACCGTCGCCGAATGGGGACGCTTCGACTACCTCGTCAACAACGCCGGCCTGATCACGATGAGTTCTCTCGAGAACCTCACCGACGAAGAGTGGGACCTCGTCCTCGACGTCAATCTCAAGGGCATGTTCATCGTCACGCAGATCGCCACCCCGTACTTCCGCGACGGCAACAGCGGCGCTGTGGTGAACTTGTCGACGGTGGAAGCGGACGTGGTCGTGTCCTCCCAGGGCTTCGCACAGGTCCACTACAACGCGTCGAAGGGTGGAGTGAAGATGCTGACGAAGGCTCTGGCCGTCGAACTCTCGCGGTACAACGTACGAGTCAACGCGATCGCCCCCGGGCCGGTCCCCACCGCCTTCCTGCCTGGCATCGACGTCTCCTCCGGCGAAGTTCTCGACTTCATGAAGTCCAGGCTCCTGGTGCCGCGCGTCGGCCGCCCCGAGGACATGGGTGCTGCAGTCTCCTTCCTGCTCTCCGACGACGCCTCCTACATCAGTGGAGTCCAGCTGCCCGTCGACGGCGGATGGCTTGCCCGATGAAAGGCCGGCTCACCACGGCCGAGCTCGCCGAGTCCGACATCGACACCGTCCTCATCGCCGGTATCGACCTCTACGGACGGTTGATCGGCAAACGAGTCCCGACGCGAATTTTCCTCGCGAACATCGACGAGGGTCTGCATGTGTGCACCTGTGTGTATGCCTGGGATGCCAGCCAACGCATGGACAAACTCGTTGTCGACTACGCCGGCGGACACACCGGCTGGCATGACTTCCGCCTGCAACCTGACCTGGGAACACTGCGACGCGCGTCGTGGCTCGAGTCCACTGCCATCGTCATCGCTGACTCGGTCGACGAACATACCGGCGAGATGGTCCCGATCGCACCGCGCACGATCCTGCGCAAACAGATCGACAAGCTCGAAGCTGACGGCCACACCGTCTACGCGGCAACGGAACTCGAGTTCCACCTCTACCGAGGTACCCCCGACGCATTGCGGCGCAGCGGCTATCGGGATCTCGAACCCACCACCCTGGTGCCCTCGGATTACACCATCACCGCCGGCAACGCGATGGAACCTTTCTTCCGCAAGGTACGAACCGCGTTGGAGGAGAGCGCGATTCCCGTGGAGGTCTCTCAGGTCGAATACGGCCTGGGCCAGTGGGAGATCAACCTCGAATACGGAACCGCCCTCGAGATGGCCGACCGCCATGTGCTATTCAAGCAGGTCGTCCACGACGTCGCTGCGGCAGAAGGGCTCACTGCTACCTTCATGGCACGTCCGAGCACCGACGGCATGGGCTCGTCGTGTCATATTCACGCGTCCATGCGGAGCGACGACACCTTCCCGTTCCACGACGAAAGCGCAGAAAACACCGCGAGCGCCGAACTGCTGCACGCCGTCGGCGGAGTTCTCGAGCACTGCCCGGAACTCATGCTGTTCTACACGCCGACCATCAACTCGATGCGCCGGACCAGAGCCAGCCACGATTTCTCGGGGAACGGCTTGACCTGGGGTTTCGACAACAGGACTACCACCTGCCGACTCATCACCGGTGCACCGTCCGCCAACCGTCTCGAAATGAGACTGCCAGGGGCGGACGCAAATCCGTATCTCGCACTGGCCGCAGTCTTGGCATCGATGAACGACGGTCTGACACGAAAGCTCGATCCCGGCGCACCGGTACGACGCGACGGGTACAGCGACACAGACACACTCGAGAAGGTGAAGCAACAACCGCTGCCCGGCACACTCGACGAGGCGGCGCGTGCGCTCGAGGCCAGTGAGTTCGCACTCGCGGCGTTCGGCGCCGACGTCGTATCGCACTATGCGGCAGTCGCCAAGGACGAATGGGATTCCTTCATGTCCGCGGTCACCGACTGGGAACGCGAACGCTACCTCGACAACATCTGACCTACAAACGATTTCGCCACGAAGGACAGTCATGACCACTTCATGCTCACTCGTGCCCCAGAACAACACGATCGACGGAAACGCCGAAACACCGGCTATCGAACTCGGCGAATTTCTCACCGATCCCGACACCGGAGAGAAACTGCAAGCCCAACTCTCGTCCTCCACCGAACAGGTGGAGAGGGCGATCACCGCCGCGACAGAACTTCACCGATCGGGTGTCTGGACCCGTCGACCGGTCGCCGACCGGGTGCGCCTACTCGAGAGAACGGCTGAACTTGTCGAAGAACGGACTGCGGCGATCGCTCGTGAGGACTCCAAGAACAACGGCCTTCCGCTTTCGATCAGCACACTTTTCGCCGGCGGACTTCCCGATCTGTTCCGCAGTGCTGCAACGCATCTGAAGAACTCCTCCGGGTTCGAGCAGTTGCCGTCAGGTGCACATTTACATCGGCTGGCGTGGGGCCCGACCGCTGTGATCGCACCGTGGAACGCACCGAGCTTCATCACCGCCAAGAAGACCGCATTCGCTTTGGCCGCAGGTGCTCCGGTCATCGCAAAGCCCTCCAACTGGGCACCGTCGGGTCCCAACGTGCTTGCCGAGGCGATCTCACGTGCCATCGCCGAAGTCGACGCGCCGAAAGCTCTGTTTCAACTCGTTCACGGAGGCGGGGACGTCGGGCATCTACTGGCCTCCGATCGACGAATCCGAGCACTGGCGTTCACCGGCGGCCGAGCAGCCGGTAGTTCCATCGCCGCTGCAGCTTCTACCGATTTCAAGGCTCTTCAACTCGAGCTCGGCAGCAACAACCCCGTGATCATCCGCGCCGACGCCGACATCGATCTGACTGCCACCGCACTCGTCGACGGGTTCACCAAACTCAACGGGCAATGGTGTGAGAGTCCGGGAAGCGTCTTCGTGCCGCCGCACCTTCACGACCGGCTTGTCGACGCGATACTCGACCGCACGGCCGAAATCGCACTCGGCCGAACCGATGACGCCAACACCACGATGGGTCCGCAGGCGAACGAGCCTCAACTCCAACGGATGCGGGATACCGTCGAGTTCCTCCGTGGCGTGGGCGGCACGGCCGTCTCGAGCACCCCCGTGCCTGACGATTCCGGATGGTTCTTCCCACCGACAGTGGTGCACGGAATCTCGTCGGAGCAGACCAAATCGGAGACCTTCGGGCCGATCCTGACGGTGCACCGAACATCATCCGACGAGGAAGCTCTGCTCGAGGCCAACGCTCTCGATACCGGCCTGGCCGGATACGTGTTCGGCGCCGACGTCGACGCCGCTCGTGAACTTGCGACCCGAATCGATTGCGGTGAGAACAAGATCAACAGCACCAGCCTCCTGGACCTAGACGACCACTCGACCCAGAGTTTCTGGGGCGGAAGCGGTATCGGCGCACACGGCGACGCAGAGCTTCTCGACTTCTTCCGGGGATCGAGAATCATCGGGGTCGATGCGCCCGGACTTCCTCTCTAGGCGGAGGAGGTCGAGGAAATGGGTGAAGCGGCTCGGGTGGGCACCGATACGAGTCGGGTGGGCACCATGGTGGTCGAATGCCACGATACCGCGGCGGTTCTCGCACGTATTTCGTCGCTGGGGTGGAAGCTCGGCGTCGAGGTCGTCAGCCTGTCTACATGGGTATCCGTGACATCGCCGGGAGTCACCGGAATGTCGATCGCGTACCGTTGCCCGGCAACGATCTCCGACGCCATGTTGATCAAGCGTCTCAACAAGATCATCGGGATAGTTCGCATCAAGACGGACCACGGCCCGTTCGTTCCGGTGACACCACAGGTCGGCCTACACGTCACCGCGACTTTCCAACGCGTCGATCCCGTGGCGCTGGTGGCGTACCGGCACGGCGCAACTGTGTGCAGTCAAGCGAACAATGTTCTGTCGGTACAACTCACCACCACCCGATCGATCGCGGACACATTCGTATCTGATCTGGCACAGGTCGCAGAGCGTCCGCTGCGGGGTGAGATCTCGCTGCAGGAGATTCATCTTGCATGACGTCGAAGTGCACCACGGCGATGTGCGGCTACGGAAGTTGGCCAGTAGCCGCACATCATCGTGTGATCAGTGAGCAGGGAGGAGGGACGTCTCCTGCTGCACACCGTCTTCTGCGCCGATCTGGACGATGTTTCGCGGCAGGAACACGGCTGCGATCGCGCCGAGAACTGCTGCAGCAGCACCGATCAGGAACGCGATACGCATGCCCTCGTCGGTGTAGAAGACAGCGCCCTCCATCGCCATCGCGATGTGCGAGTTCAAGACCGTGAAGGCGATGACGGGAAGCACTGCGGGGAAGATGCTCTGGAAGACCGCAACCATGCTCGCCGTGGTTGCCTGCAACTGCGGCGGCACTGCCTCGATGAGCAGGTTCGGGATGGAGGCGTAGCCCATACCCATACCGACACCGAAGATTCCGGCAAAGATGATGAGCAGAGGCTTGTTGTCGTGAATGGTTGCCGTCAACGTGAATCCGACTGCCATGAGGATCATTCCGATGATCATCAGCAGACGGGGCCGGATGTTGCGCCCCACGAGGAAGCCCACGATCAAACCACCGACCACCACCATGCCGCCAAGCGGCGCCTGGAAGATCGCGAATCCCTCTGCCGTGACGCCGAATCCGTATCCCAGGCCGAGAACTGCTGGGGTCATCACCATCATCGGCAGCAGAATCGTGAAGACTCCCGACGCGCCGTAGCAGAACCCGGCACCGACGGCAGTGAGCATCACCGAACGCTTGCCGAAGTAGCGCAGGTCGATCAAGGGCTCGCGGATGGCTCGGGCAGAGGCAACCCAAGCCACCAACAGTGCGACGCCGCCGATCAGGTAGGCCAGTGTCGAACCGTTCTTCCAGCCCCAGGTCGGTCCGAAGCTGACGCCGATCAGAATTCCGGCGATGCCCGATCCGAGCAGTACCGCACCGATCAGGTCCAGCGAAGAGCGAAGTCGGACAGTCGATTCCGCCGTCGAAGCGAAGATCATGCCGCCGAGGAGAACCAGCCCGACGACAAAGAACCAGAAGATGCTCCGGAACCCGTGGTTGTCGATCAACCAACCGGAGACGAACGGCGCCGGAATCGCGATCAGACCCATACCGGAAGTCGCGATACTGACTGCCAGCGCAACAGTTTTCGGCGGGAAGACATCTCGAATGAGGGAGTAGCTCAGGAAGAGGCAGGGAACGAGCAGACCCGTCAATGACCGGCCCAGAATCAGGACGGCATAGCTCGGCGCAACCGCCGAAATGAAGGATCCGACCGCTGCGCCGGCGACCGCCAAGAGCAGGACTTTTCGCTTGCCGTACATGTCGGCGAGCTTTCCGAGCAGAGGAGACGCGACCGCCCCCAGCAGCAAGAACGACGTGAGCAGCCATGCTCCCTGCGTCGTCTGATAATGCGTCGAGATGGCCGGCAGCGCAGTGGAAATCATCATGTAGCTCACCGCGAGCATCTCGAGAAGTAGAACGATCGACGCCAGAGAGAACACCAGTCGCGGAGTCCAACGCTCCGGTATCGATGTCGGTTCGGGCGCACTAGGAGACGAACCGGAGCTGTGGACGTGAGACGCCATGGCTGGAAGATCCTTTCGGGACACCTACAAATTCGATTGACCCCCTGTCGAATACCGCCGACGGGGGCCTTGCGGGGAAGTGCAGTGGAACGACAGCTACCGCTCTCGGCAACGTGTTACGTGCATCACAGCCCTCACATCGAACACGCGCTACCAAATGTTCCGTGGAGCGGGACATTCAGGACAACGACTGATTGGCATCACAAACTCGAACCTGGCCTTGGATTATGAGCAACGGCAACGATTTTCGGTTCGGACTTGAACGTGGAGCCATTCCCATCTTCGAAATACCGACCCCCCCGTACTTGACTAGCCGGAATTTGTGGTTCCCCCCTGGTTGTCATCGTCGGGAATCATCCCCCAGAAACGACTGTGCGCCGTTTCGGTAGCGGTAACTACCAAAACGGCGCACAGGGGCCGAAGGCCCTACAGAACTATGTTGACCATCTTGCCCGGCACAACGATCACCTTGCGGGGTGCGTTGCCCTCGAGCAGAGCGACGATCTTCTCGTCGGCCAGCGCAATCTCTTCGACAGCCTTGCGATCGGCATCCGCCGGGACGCTGATGCGGCTACGAACCTTGCCGTTGACCTGGATCGGGTACTCGACGGTATCCTCGACGAGCCACTTCTCCTCGACTGCCGGGAAGGGTCCGTGCGCAAGGGATTCCGTGTGACCCAGACGCGACCACAGCTCTTCCGCGAGGTGCGGCGCCAGGGGAGCGAGCATCAGCACCAGCGGCTCGACAGCAGCACGCGGCGCACCGCCCGGGAACGCCTTGGTGAGGTGGTTGTTGTACTCGATCAGCTTCGCGGCGGCCGTGTTGTCGCGCAGCGCCGTGTAATCCTCGATGACACCGGAAATCGCCTTGTTGAGCGCACGCAAAGTCTCTTCACCAGGAGCTTCGTCGGTGACACGGGGCTTGCCGGTCTCCTCGTCGATGACGACGCGCCACACTCGCTGCAGGAATCGCGCAGCACCGACGACGTCCTTGGTAGCCCACGGACGCGAGGTGTCCAGCGGACCCATCGACATCTCGTACACACGCAGAGTGTCTGCACCGAACTCGGCGCAGATCTCGTCCGGCGCAACGGCATTCTTCAGGCTCTTGCCCATCTTGCCGTACTCGCGGTTGACCTCGGCGCCTTCGTAGAAGAACTTGCCGTCACGCTCGACGACCTCTTCCGCCGGCACGTAGACGCCGCGGGCATCGGTGTACGCGAATGCCTGGATGTAGCCCTGGTTGTACAGGCGGCGGTACGGCTCGCTCGAGGACACGTAGCCCAGGTCGAACAGAACCTTGTGCCAGAAGCGCGAGTACAGCAGGTGCAGCACTGCGTGCTCGACGCCGCCGACGTACAGGTCGACTCCACCGGGATCGTTGGGGCCGTGCAGTTCCGGACGCGGGCCCGTCCAGTACGCCTCGTTCTGCGGGTCGCAGAAGGCGTCCTGGTTGGTGGGGTCGATGTAGCGCAGCTGGTACCACGAGCTACCTGCCCACTGCGGCATGACGTTGGTGTCGCGGTGGTAGGTCTGCAGACCGTCACCGAGATCGAGCTCGACGTTGACCCAGTCGGTCGCCTTGTTCAGCGGGGGAGAGGGCTCGGAGTTGGCGTCGTCCGGATCGAAGGACACGGGTGCGTAGTCCTCGACCTCCGGAAGCACCACGGGCAGAGCCGAATCCGGCAGAGCGTGTGCGTTGCCGTCCGCGTCGTAGACGATCGGGAAGGGCTCGCCCCAGTAACGCTGACGCGCGAAAAGCCAGTCGCGCAGCTTGTACTGGATGGTGCCCTTGCCCTGGCCGCTCTCCTCGAGGCGACTGATGACGGTCGCCTTGGCCTCGGCAACGTCCAGCCCGTCGAGGTAGTCGGAGTTCACCAGCGGGCCGTCACCGGAGTACGCAGCCTCCGAAACATTGCCACCGGCAATAACTTCGAGAATATCCAGACCGAACGCGTTCGCGAACTCCCAGTCACGGTGATCGTGTCCCGGAACTGCCATGATCGCACCGGTGCCGTAACCCGTCAGAACGTAGTCGGCGATGAAGATCGGAACCTTGTGTCCGTTGACCGGATTGACCGCGTAGGAACCGAGGAAGACGCCCGTCTTCTCCTTGTTTTCCTGGCGCTCCAGGTCGGTCTTGGCGGCAATCGACTTACGGTATGCAGCAACAGCTTCCGCCGGAGTCGTGGCACCGCGAGTCCAGCGCGCGTCGACACCTTCGGGCCACTCGTCCGCGACGAGCTTGTCCACCAAGTCGTGCTCAGGAGCCAGCGTCACGTAGGTGGCGCCGAACAGCGTGTCCGGACGGGTAGTGAACACATCGACGCCGTACTCGCCTGCAGCAAAGGTAACTTCGGCACCGTAGGAGCGTCCGATCCAGTTGCGCTGCATGGCCTTGACCTTGTCCGGCCAATCCAGGTACTCGAGGTCGTCGACCAGGCGATCGGAGTACGCGGTGATGCGCATCATCCACTGCTGGAGGTGCTTACGGAAGACTGGGAAGTTTCCGCGGTCACTACGACCGTCGGCGGTGACTTCCTCGTTGGCCAGGACGGTACCCAAACCGGGGCACCAGTTGACCATCGAATCCGACTGGTAGACAAGGCGGTACGAGTCCAGAACCTTGGCCTTCGCGGCCACGTCCAACGAAGCCCACTCGCGTCCGTCTTCCAGAGCGCGCTCACCGGAATCGAACTCGGCTTCCAACTCGGAGATACGGCGCGCCTTGCCGGCTTCCTTGTCGTACCAGGCGCCATGGATCTGCAGGAAGATCCACTGCGTCCAGTGGTAGAAGTCGACATCCGTCGTCGCGAGACTACGACGCTCGTCGTGGCCCAGACCCAGGCGTCGCAGCTGGCGCTTCATGTTGGCGATGTTGGACTCGGTGGTGGTCCGTGGGTGGGTACCCGTCTGCACGGCGTACTGCTCGGCCGGGAGACCGAAGGCGTCGTAGCCGAGGGTGTGCAGGACATTGCGCCCCTGCATGCGATGGAAGCGCGCGAAGACGTCCGTAGCGATGTATCCGAGCGGGTGACCGACGTGCAGGCCCGAACCCGAGGGGTACGGGAACATGTCCTGAACGAAGAGCTTGTCGGCGGGAACACCGTCGGGCGAGGAGAGCGGACCGACCGGATTGGGCGCGTTGAACGTGCCTTCCTCACTCCAGCGGTCCTGCCAGTGCTGCTCGATCTGGCCGGCGAGCTCCGCGGTGTAGCGGTGCTGCGGAGTTGCGTCGGCTGGTGAATCGGGGGACTGCGGAGACTCGGTCACTGTGGTCGCTATCTACTTGGCTGACGGAAATACCGATAACCAGGGTAGAGCCTGTGCGACCCGGGCATACCATCAACTCCACTCGCGCCTATCCTGTATGGGTGATCGTTGTCGCTGTGGTGCTATTCGTGCTCGCTGTCGCCGTCGGTGGAGTTGGTGTCGCCGGACTGATCGGCAAACTCCCGCGCAACCGCTGGGCCGGTGTCCGCACCGAGGATTCCCTGCGGAGCGAGGAGTCGTTCGCCCTCGCCAACAAGGTGGCCGGTCCGACCATGCTCGCGGCCGCCGGAATGTTCGTCATCGGCGGAGTCGCTGCGTTGACCATCGGCGGAGTCTTCGGCATTGCAGTCGCGATCATCGCCGTCGTCGTCGCCGTCCTCACTGCCGGTTTCGGTGGAGGCATCGGCGCCCGCGCTGCCGCCGCACTCCCGCAGCAGAGCGGATGCGGTAACGACTGCAACTGCGGCGGACACTCCGAGCCTGTCGCCGAGCCGGTGGCGGAGACCCCCGAGGCCAAGGCGAACGCTGCCGCTTGCGGTACCGCTTCCTGCGGTGCCTGCGCGCTCAAGGATGCTTGCCAGCCGGCTCATTGATTCACGTGAAACATCGCGTGATCGACCCGGCCGGGGTCGTATTCGGGCTAGTGGTTCCGCTGCTGTGTGCGGTCTTCGGCTTCGTCCTGACAAAAATTTGGGAGCCCCGCCTCCCGGAACAGATCGCGACTCACTGGACCACCACCTCGCCGGACGGATTCTCCACCCCGTCGGCCAACGCCTGGACCATTGCACTTCTGACGCTGCTCTTCGGTGGCGGCCTGAGTGCGATTGCTGCTCTTGCTCCCGCGATGCTGATGATGCGCCGATTCATGTTGGTTGTCGGGCTGAGCGTGGTCGGGCTCATCACGACAGTGAACTTCGCTTTGCTCTACACCCAACTCGATGTCACCGATCCATCCACGACGTCACTCCCGCTGTGGTCTATCGGTGTCGGCTTTGCAGTCGGCGGGGTGCTGGGGTGGATCGGCGCCTCGTTCCTGCGTGACTACCGCGTCCGCACTCTTGCCACGATCGAACCCTCGGCCGGGTTGCCGCGAAGCCGCTGCGCTCTCCCCATCTCCGACGACGTCGGATTCAGCACCAAGGGGTCGGTGATCCTCACTGCGATCACTCTGTCGCCCGGAGTCGTCATGGCGTTGGCGACGCGGTCACTCTGGCCGCTGTTCATCTTCGGAGCACTCGGCCTGCTTGTCGTCAGCCTGGTTCGCTTCCGGGTGATCGTCGACGAACGGGAAATCCGGGTGATCAACATGGGGATGGCTGCGATGACCTACGGCATCGAGGAAGTTGTCGGAGCCGACGTCGCGGAGATCAAACCGTTCGCGGACTTCGGCGGCTGGGGACTCAAGACCAAGGGTCGTCGCAACTACGGCGTCGTCACCCGCACCGGACCAGCGGTGGTCATCACGTTCGCTTGTGGCGACCGACTCACGATCACGACACCCGAAGCCGAAGACATCGCGGGGTCACTCAATCGATTGGCCGACGCCCGGACTCGCTAACCGCCGAGCCTGAACCGATCGCTTCCTGAGTCTTCTCGAGATACCCACACGCCGCAGCCCTGGCTTTGGTGACATCGCGTTCGGCGATGGCTTCGGCAACTCCCTGATGATGCGAAGACGTCAGCGACGGCGGATGCACCCCTTCGGTCACCTCGTAGGTGGCTCGAACTGTTTCGAGGATTCCGGCAAACAGATCTTTCAGCACGGGATTGTGGGCGGCATCGACAACGGCAATGTGAAACGCGAGATCGACGTCGACGAAGTTCTCCGCTGGGACATCACGCTTGGCGGCCAGTTCACGAAGTATCCGAACGTCGTCGTCGCTGCGACGCTCACACGCCAACCGGACCGCTTCCATCTCGAGCGCACGACGCACTTCGAAGACGTATTTCATCTCGTCGACCGACGCGTGTTTGCCGAGCAGTCCGCCGATGTCGGTCCGTGCCCGAACGAAGGTCCCTGATCCGCGACGGATCTCGAGAACTCCCGTCGAGGTCAATGTCTTGATCGCTTCGCGCACGGTGTTCCGGCCGACGCCGAGAACACTCATCAGCTCCGGCTCGGTCGGAACACGATTGCCCACTGTCCAGACGCCGTCGGAGATCTGCGCGCGCATCCAATCGAGGGATTGCTCGTACGCGGACTCTTTGCGAACAACGGTCATCAGCTCATCCTCACAGCATTAGCGGCGATCATTCCACTCACCTACGATACGTAGGACGACCCATGTATTTTCGAACACTGTCATCAGGAGGGGCTTCCCACGTCCGCCACAGCTGTCGCCACCGAAGTACGCACACGCCGCACCAATCGACACTTCTACGGCGTGGGCTACGTCCTCACCGTGATCCTTCTGGGCGCGAACATGCCCACCTCCGTCTACGGGCTGTACCGGACCGAGTTCGGATTCACGCCCACCATCCAGACGCTCATCTACGGCGTCTACGTCGCCGGCCTCGTTCCGGCATTGCTGTTCTTCGGACCGCTGTCCGACGCCCTCGGCCGACGCACCGTGCTTCTGACTGCACTCGCGCTGAGCGTCGTCGGCACACTCGTTCTGGCATTCGCCGACGCGACGGTGTGGTTGTTCGTCGGACGCGTTGCTCAGGGAATCGCGGTGGGCGCGGCCAGTGCGGCGGGCAGCGCCGCGTTGGTGGAGCAGGAACCGAATTTCGATCACCGACGGGCAGCGCTCGTATCGACGGTGACGGGCGCGTTGGGCGGTGCACTCGGACCACTCGTGTCCGGTGCGATCGCCCAGTACCTTCCGCAACCGCTGCGGTTGCCGTATCTGATCTTCCTCGTCGCGTTCATCCCGGCACTGATCGTGTTGCTGCTACTGCCGCGGATCGGGGACATCACACGCCCGAAGCGGTTCTTCCAGATGCCGCATGTTCCCGCCACCATCAGAGAGACGTTCTGGCTCAGCTCGCTCGCCGTCGCGCTGTCGTGGGGCGCAGTCGGACTCTTCCAGTCGGTGGTCCCGTCGTGGATGACCAGCCTGCTGAACATCGACAACCTCCTACTCGGCGGCGGAGCAGCTGCACTGGTCATGATCTGCTCGGTGATCGCGCAGCTCGGCGGGAGTCGTATGGACCCGCGGACGTCCGTCACCGCCGGCCTGGGAATCCTCGCTCTAGGAATGATCGGCCTACTCGTGGTCGACCTCGTCCCCAGCCTTGCGCTGCTGGGCGTCATCACCGTGGTGGTCGGCGCCGGGCACGGTCTGGCGTTTGCCGGCGGCATGAAACGCGTCAACGCCGCCGCCCGAATCCACGCCCGCGAGAGCCACGGCGGAGTCCTGGCGGCATTCTTCACCGTCAGCTACGCGGGACTGGCGATCCCGTCGATCATCGCGGGTATCGCCATCACCCTCCAGGGAATGCAGACGGCCATCATCGAACTGTCGATCGTCGGGACGCTGCTGTGCCTGGCCGTGATGGGCTTCAACCTTCGTGGGGCTCGAGAGCCCGTCGACGCACGCCGTTATCCTTAGCCAGGTGAAGTTTCTCAGTAGGTTCTACATCGACGGGTTCATCCTCGGCATCATCATCGCCGGCGTGCTCGGAAGTGTGTTCCCGGTATCGGGTACCGCGGAGAGCATTCTGAACTGGGCCACCAAGATCGCCATCGGCTTCCTGTTCCTGCTCTACGGAGCACGGCTCTCGCCGCAGGAAGCCTGGAAGGGCGTCAAGCACTGGCGACTGCACACCGTCGTCCTTGCCGCGACGTTTGTGCTCTTCCCGCTGATCGGCCTAGCACTGCGATTCCTGTCGCCGACCCTGATCAGCGACGAGCTCTACACCGGCATCCTCTACATGTGCCTCGTTCCGTCGACGGTTCAGTCGTCGATCGCGTTCACTTCGATCGCAAAGGGAAACGTCGCCGGCGCGATTGTCAGTGCGTCGTTCTCCAACCTGATCGGCGTCTTCGTCACCCCGTTGCTGGTGGTTCTGCTGATGAATACAACGGGCCAGGCGACGGTCGACTTCTCGTCGATCCTCGACATCGTCGTGCAGCTGCTGATCCCGTTCATCGTGGGCCAGCTGATCCGCCCGCTGGTGATCGGATGGCTGCAGAAGTATGCCGAGCCCACCAAGTACGTCGATCGCGGATCGATCCTCCTCGTTGTCTTCGCCGCCTTCAGCGAGAGCATGAAAGAGGGGATCTGGAGCACCATCACGATCTGGCAGATCGTGATCCTCACAATCGTGTGCTGCCTGATCCTCGCGCTGGTTCTCGGCGTGACCACTCTCGCGGGGCGCAAGCTCGGGTTCGACCTTCCCGATCAGATCGTCATCATCTTCTGCGGGTCGAAGAAGTCCTTGGCGACAGGCCTACCGATGGCGGCTGTACTGTTCGCGGGCCAGCCCGTCGGCCTGATCGTGTTGCCGCTGATGATCTTCCATCAGATCCAACTGATCGTCTGTGCTGCGATGGCGCAACGCTTCGCGAATCGGGATCCGGTGAGCGTCAGCTAGCGAGCAACTCGCCTCGGGTCGCGTCGACGCAGCCACAACCGCCCTGCAGTTCAGCACAATCGATGGACAACGCATGGCGACTCGATGCCAGGTCGACGCAGTTCACGCCGGTGCATTCGAGCGATCCGTCGGCATGTCGCAGCAAGGAATCGTGGCAGTGATCGACATCCGAAACACAATCCGCGCACTGGATCTGACGCTCAGCGATCATTACTGCCACCTCTCTCGAAAACGATGACACAGGAATATCATCGACCTCCGACAAGTCAGTTTCGTTCCACCTCGATGGGGTGGCTGGCCAGCATCGCCACGGGTAGCGGCTGGCGTCGTAGCACCCGTGCCCAGACATCGACTCTGGGCGGCGTCAGCACATCCGACGGCAGCGAGCTGATCACCATCCAGTCTTCACGCTCGAGCTCCGAATCCAGCTGGCCCAGAGTCCAACCCGAGTACCCGGCAAAAATGCGGATCCCTTCGACCAGAGGAGCAATGACCTCCGGGTCCGAGTCCAAATCCACCATGACTACCTTGCCGTCCACCCGCCGCAGGCCGGCGACGCCGTCGATCCGCGCACCGTTGCGAGCGATGCCCAGGCAAAGCGCCGAGTCACGCTTGACTGGTCCACCGATGTACAGGGCCGAAGGATGCGCGGTCAGCGGTGACCACTGCGGCAACACGTTCTGCACGGCCGTCTCACTCGGCCGATTGACGACGACGCCCAGGCTCCCGGCGTCGTTGTGCTCGATCATGTAGATGACGGTGCGGCGAAATGCGGGTTCCGTGAGATCGGTCGACGACACCAACAAACTGCCCGGACGAACCTCCGGTTCTATCCAGGCCATTCGATCCTCGGGTTCTTCTGCGTGCGCCACAAGGACATCATCTCACCGACAACTGCGCGCGGAGGAACGAGACACAAGCGTGTTCAGGTCAGACCCGCCACATCGGCAAGTAGTGCCAAATGCCGCTCGAAAATCTCGCTCGCGTCGGTGAACGTATCGCTTCCGTACTGCCCGAACACCTCGAAGTTCACCGAACCGAACAGCGATACCCAGACGAGAGTTGCGCGCACCGCGGCATCCGGCGGCAGGTCGGTACCCAGTTCATTCCGCACTCCCTCGAGGTCCGCTGCCAACGTGTCACTCAGGCCCGGACCCTCTCGCACCGTCAGTGAACCCGCGCGATGGGCGGCGTCGATGATCCCGATCAGCCGGGTTACGACGAGGGTGCCGGGGCCGGTGGTCTGCTCGCCCGGAGCGTCGTAGCCGGGGACGGGGCTGCCGAACAACAGACCGTAGCGGGCCGGCTCCCGGATCGCCCAGCTGCGAACGGCGCGCCCGAGAGCAATGAACTGTCCGCGAAAATCCTCTGCTGCAACGGCATTCACGGCGGCGTCCACTTCCGCGCCCAGTTCCGTGTACCCGTCGACCACCAGCAAGGTCAGCAGTTCGTCCCGACTGGCGACATAGCGGTATACCGCTGAGGACACGACTCCCAGGTCACGCGCGACGGCGCGCAGGGACAAAGCGGCAGCGCCGACGGCAGCGAGATGCTCGCGTCCGATACGGGTGATGTCCTGCAGCGTCTGTTCGCGCGCCCGCTCACGGGGAGTTCCAACCATGAGTCCATCTTGCCCCATTCCCGAGAGCAGTATCAACAAAAGAGAGCACTGCTCTTGACAGCGCTCGGGTGCAGGTGCATTCTTGAAAACGAGAGCAGTGCTCTCAGTTCACCCGAAACGAGAAGGAGCACACCATGTCGAACCTCGAAATCGTCACCGGAGCAGGACCCGTCGGATCCGCCGTCGCGCTACAGCTCGCCGAGCAGGGAATCAACGTCCGGCTCCTGACCAGGTCCGGCAGCGGGCCCGAGCACCCGCTGATCGACCGCCGACGCGTCGACGTCTCGGATGCCGAGGCCCTGCGCTCGGTCAGCGAGGGCGCCACGGCCATCTACCACTGCATCCACGCCGCCTACAACGCAGCCGATTGGGAGCGGGAACTCCCGGCGGCCGAGAAGGTTGTGCTCGACGCGGCCGCATCCATCGGAGCCGTCGTGGTCTTCCCCGAAAGCCTCTACGCCTACAACTCCGACACCCTGATGACCGAATCCGATCCACGCAACGCCACCGGCGGCAAGCGCGGAGTGCACACCGCGCTGCTGCGTGCCCGCGAGGCCTCCGCAACACCCACCGTCAGCGTCGTGGCCTCGGACTTCTTCGGCCCCCGCGTCCGCACCGCCCACGCCGGTGAGCGCATGGTTCCGAAGGTCATGGCAGGTAAGAAGATTCGTGTCATCGGTTCCGCAGATCAGCCGCACTCCTTCACCTACATCCCCGATCTCGCAGCAGCGATGATCGCGGCGGCACACAACCCCGAGCTTTGGAACTCCGTCCTCCACGCACCCACCGGCCCCGCGCTCACTCAGCGCAAGATCGCCGAGGCCTTCGCCCGCGCCGCCGGGGCATCCCCCGCCAAGGTGGGTGTACTCCCCGCCTGGGTGCTCGACGCCGTCGGCAAGATCAACACCGACAGCCGCGAACTCGCGGAGATGAACTACCAGTTCACCAAGCCGTTTGTCATGGACTCGAGCGCCAGCGAAGTGCTGCTCGGACTCTCGCCGACGCCGCTCGATCAGGCCGCCGAAGCGACCGTCGCGTGGTGGCGCGAGGAACAGGCTCGCGCCGCTGCTGCCTGAACCTGCAGGTGGGGGCTCTTGACGCAAGAACGGAACGGGTGTTCACTTCTTCACATGGCCTATCGCCGCACTCCGGCAGTACAGGAAAGATTGGACGCCCAACGCGCCCGACTGCTCGAGGCCGCCACGACGGCAGTGGCAACTCACGGCTATGCGGGATGTTCCATCGCCGCGGTGGCCAAGAACGCCGGCGTTGGCACCGGGACGCTGTATCGACACTTCGACGGCAAGGGCGAATTGTTCGCCGAAGTGTTCCAATCAGTCTGCAGCCGTGAGGTATCCGCGGCCCGGGAGGCCGGAGACAATGCCCGAAGTCTGGAAGGCAACCACCGCTCCGCGGTATCGGCGTCGGTTCGGACCTTCGCCGAACGTGCCATGCGCGCACCGGTTCTCGCCTATGCCCTGCTGGTGGAACCGGTGGACCCACTCGTCGACGAACAGCGTCTCATGTTTCGCGAATCGTTCCGCGATTGCCTGGCCACCGCAATTCGTTCGGCAGTCGAATCCGGTGAGATACCGCCACAGGACGCCACTCTGACGGCAGCGTGCATCGTCGGGGCAATCGGCGAGGCCCTGATCCTTCCACTGCGCGGCGGCACCACCGATCCCGCTGCGATCGACGCCATTCTCGCCTTCACCCTTCGATCGTTAGGGAGCTTCGATGACACCCACGCATGAAGTCACCAATCAGGTTCCGCCCCTGATCGATTACGACGCAGCCGAATACGCGCCGATCCTCAAGGCACTACACCGCGAAGGAGCATCGGACGCACTCGAGGGGGTTCATCGCGTCGGGATCCGCGCCGGCAGTGCTCAGGCCCAGGAGTGGGGCGATCTGGCCGAGGAGCACCCACCCGTCCTGAGAACCCACGATCGCTACGGCAACCGTATCGACGAGGTCCGCTACGACCCCGCCTATCACCAACTCATGAGCACCGCAGTGGAATTGGGACTGCACGGCGCTCCGTGGGTTGACCCGAATCCACACGCACACCTCGTCCGCGCCGCGAAGATGGCCGTGTGGGGTCAAACCGACGCCGGTCACGGCTGTCCCATCTCCATGACGTACGCCGTGATCCCCGCGCTGCGGCACAACGCGGATCTGGCCGCGCAGTACGAACCCCTCCTGACCACGCGGCACTACGATTCGGCGCTGAAAGCTCCCCTCACCAAACCCGGATTGATCGCCGGTATGTCGATGACAGAAAAACAGGGCGGTTCGGATGTTCGTGCCGGAACCACAAGGGCAGTGCCACAATCCGACGGCAGCTACCTGCTGACGGGCCACAAGTGGTTCACCTCCGCGCCGATGTCGGACGTGTTCCTCGTCCTCGCCCAGGCACCGGGTGGTCTGTCGTGCTTCTTCCTGCCTCGGGTCCTGCCGGACGGCTCGCTCAACAACATGTACCTGCAGCGTCTGAAGGACAAGTTGGGCAATCATTCCAACGCGAGTAGTGAGGTCGAGTACCGCGACGCTCTCGCGTGGATGGTCGGCGAAGAAGGCCGGGGCGTGCGCACCATCATCGAGATGGTCAACATGACCCGGTTGGACTGCACGATCGGCACGGCCACCGGCATGCGCGTCGGCACCATGCAGGCAGTTCACCACGCGACGCATCGAAGTGCTTTCGGCGCCAACCTGATCGACCAACCCTTGATGCGAAACGTTCTGGCAGATCTGGCGGTGGAATCGGAAGCGTCGACCACCGTCGCGATGTGGCTGGCCGCTCTGACCGACCACGCAACCGCAGGCGATGCCCACGCCAGCGCACTACGACGCATTTCGTTGGCCGTGAGTAAGTACTTCGTCTGCAAGCGCGGACCGATCCACGCTGCCGAGGCACTCGAGTGTCTGGGCGGAAACGGATACGTGGAGGAATCCCGGATGCCGCGCCTCTATCGCGAGGCTCCGCTGCTTTCGGTGTGGGAGGGTTCCGGCAACGTCGCGGCGCTCGACACACTGCGGGCGATGGCCAAGCAACCCGAAACACTGCAGGTGTTCTTCGACGAGCTGAAACGAGCCAGTGGAGTGGACGGCCACTTCGATCAGGCCGTGCGGGATCTCCAGGCGGCTTTCGGCGATTTCGACGACATCGAATACCGGGCACGAAAGATCGTCGGCGACATGGCGCTCGCGCTGCAGGCCTCGCTGTTGCTCCGCTACGGGCACCCCGCGGTGGCCGACGCGTTCTGCGCGAGTCGGCTCGGAAACAGCTGGGGGATTGTGTTCGGAACGCTGCCGAGGGGCGTCGACGTCGCGCCGATCCTCGAGCGGGCCACCGTCAAGATCGGCGCCTGACCCACCCACTACAGTTTCCGCTTATGAACCGAGCCTCGAACCGCCGCGAGGCCTGGCAGCGCGTACTGCACACCCTGCGTGAATCACCCGGCCTCGGAAGGCTGGCGCTCGTCCGCTTTTCCAGCCAGTTCGGCGACGGAATGTTCCAGGCCGCGCTCGGCGGCGCAATCCTCTTCAACCCGGAACGCGAAACCGATCCGGTGGCGATAGCGGCCGGCTTTGCCGTACTGCTCCTTCCTTATTCGGTGATCGGCCCCTTTGCCGGCGCTCTGCTGGATCGTTGGGACCGCCGCCTGGTGCTCCTGTGGGCGAGCGTGCTCCGCGGGCTCTTCATCCTGACCACTGCGGTGCTGTTGGTCGCCGGCGGCGGTGACACTCTGTTGTTGACCTGTGCGCTTGCTGCAATCGGAGTCAGTCGCTTCGTCGGGGCAGGCGTATCCGCAGCCCTGCCGAAGGTCGTCCGGCAATCGTGGCTGGTGGCAACCAATTCCGTTCTTACAACCGCTGGTTCGGTGATAGCGGCCCTGGGTGCTTCGGCGGCGGTGGCGATCATCGGTGTGATCGGCGCGGGCGATCGAGCGTCAGGCGCCGCCGTGGCCATCGCAGCACTGGGATCGGTGATCGCAGCCCTCGCCGCGGCCAGGTTCACCGCCCGCTCACTTGGTCCCGTGGCCGACGAAGTGATTCGTGCCAGCGCCGTCCGTTCGGTAACGGCCGGACTGCGCACCGGGGCAACCGCTGTCTGGGAGGCGCCTGGCGTCACCACGGCAATGCTCGGGATCGGAGCGCACCGCATCTGCTTCGGCGTCAACACCCTCATCATGGTGCTGGTCCTACGCGACACCTCGAACGGCTCCCAATTACCTGGAGGGATGGCCGGATTCGGCGTCGCCGTCGGCGCAACGGCCATCGGAATGCTGATCGCGGCATTGATCACACCGTTCCTCATCCCGCGGATCGGTCGCTCACGGACGATCACCTACGCCCTGGTGTGCGCGGTTCTCGTCCAGCTCGTCTTCGTGACCACCCTGACGCAGGGATCGCTGCTGATCGCCGCCTTCCTGCTCGGCATCGCCGGCCAGTCCGTGAAACTCAGCGGCGACGCGGCCATGCAGATCGACATCGACGACGACCGTCGTGGCCAGGTATTCGCCTTGCAGGACACCGTGTTCAACGTCGCGTTCATCGGTGCGATCGCGGCAGCGTCGACGGTGATCGCACCCGACGGCAAGAGCGTCGGCCTGGCCCTTGCCGGCGCGGGTGTCTATGCCGCCGGATTGTCAGCGGTGCTGATCAACCGCAAGAAACGAGAAACTAGCCCTGCTGGGTAGCCCACCACTTCAGCAGTTCGGCTTCGGCCTCGTCACGCTCGAGCGGGCCGCGATCCAGACGTAGTTCCTTGAGGAACGTCCATGCCTTGCCCACCTGCGGGCCGGCCGGGATGTTCAGCAGCTCCATGATGGCGTTGCCGTCGAGGTCCGGACGCACCCGAGCGAGGTCTTCCTGCTCCGCGATACGCGCGATCCGCTCTTCGATGTCGTCGTACGTGGCCTGCAGCTGCGCGGCGCGACGCTTGTTGCGTGTGGTGCAGTCGGCCCGCACGAGCTTGTGCAAGCGGGGGAGCAGCTCGCCCGCGTCGGTGACGTACCGCCGCACCGCCGAGTCGGTCCACTGTCCCTTGCCGTAGCCGTGAAAACGCAAGTGCAGGAACACGAGCTGCGAAACGTCGTCGACCATCTGCTTCGAGAACTTCAGTGCCCGCATGCGCTTGCGCACCAGCTTGGCGCCGACCACCTCGTGGTGGTGGAAGCTGACCCCACCGCCAGGCTCGTTACGCTTGGTATCCGGCTTTCCGATGTCGTGAAGCAGTGCTGCCCAACGCAATACGAGGTCCGGATCGCCTTCTTCGAGATCGATCGCCTGCTGGAGCACCGTGAGGGAGTGCTGGTAGACGTCCTTGTGCTGGTGATGCTCGTCGATCTCGAGCTTCATTTGCGGAACCTCGGGCAGCACGTATGCGGCCAGTCCGGAGTCGACCATCATGTTGATGCCGTCCACCGGGTACATGCCGAGCATCAGTTTGTTCAGCTCGACCTGCACACGCTCAGCGGTGATCCGCTCGATCTGCGACGCCATCTCCTTGATGGCCTCGAAAACGCGATTGTTCAACGTGAAACCAAGCTGCGAGACGAACCGGGCTGCGCGCAGCATCCGCAGCGGATCGTCGTTGAACGAGTTTTCCGGCGCCGACGGCGTATCTAGCTCTCCGGCCAACAGCGCGTCCATGCCGTTCAGCGGATCGACAAACGTGTAGGAACCGTCCGCGCCGATCTTCATCGCCATCGCGTTGACGGTGAAATCGCGGCGCACCAGATCGTCGGCCAACGTCGTGCCGTACTCGACTATCGGATTACGAGAGACGCGATCGTAAGCGTCGGCCCGGAAGGTCGTGATCTCGATCTCCTGGCCGTGCTTGATGGCGCTGATGGTCCCGAACTCGATGCCGGTGTCCCACTGCTTGTCCACCCAGCCCTTGAGCAGAGCCTGAACCTTCTCCGGCCTGGCGTCCGTCGTGAAGTCCAGATCGCCACTGAAGCGGCCGAGGATCGCGTCGCGAACACTGCCACCCACCAGGAACAGCTCGTGACCGGCCGCAGCAAAACGCTCACCGAGCGGGTTCAACACGTCGGACAACGTGCCGAGCGTTGCAGTGGCGTCGGCAAGCAGTCGTAGGCGGCGATCAGCGTCGGAGGTAGGGACAGTCACGTGAAAGGAGCTTACTTAAGGTGCGCAAATAGCAGAACGCGCATACGAACGCGATAGACCGCTTTGCGCGGGTTACCGGGCAACGCTGCAACGCCAACTAGTATCGATGAGGTGTCTGGTGCCGAACGAACAAACAGGAGTCGCCGCAACCCGCGGCGTCGACCTGCCGTCGGCAACCCCGATAAACCTTTGATGCGAACCGTCCGTGAAACTTCTGCGGGCGGCTTGGTCGTCGACGGCTGGGGAGGACCCCCGGAACGCCTCTGCGCTGCACTGATCGGCCGAACCGACCGCCGCGGACGCCTGCTCTGGTCGCTACCGAAGGGCCATATCGAACAAGGTGAGACCGCTGAGCAGACCGCGATGCGTGAGGTCGAAGAAGAAACCGGTATCCAGGGAACCGTCCTGGCACCGCTGGGCAGCATCGACTACTGGTTCGTGACCGAAGGTCGACGCGTCCACAAGACCGTGCACCACTATCTCCTCCGCTTTCTCGGCGGTGAACTCTCCGACGAGGACATCGAGGTCACCGAAGTCGCCTGGGTACCGCTGACGGAACTGCACAAGCGACTCGCATACGCCGACGAGCGCAAGCTGGCCGAACTTGCATCGCAGATGATCGCCGAAATGCCGCGACCTGAGATTCTGCGAACACAGCAACCGAAGGAACCGGACGCCGGATGAGAATGGCTCTGCGGCGGGCCGGTGTGGCCGCTCTGGTGATGGCCGCTGTCGGTTTCGGGCCTGCAACGACGGCCGTCGCAGGTGCAGCGCCGTCCAGCCAGCCCAGTGAGCGCGCCCCGGCGCGAAACACCAACGATGCCAAATTTCTGCAGCTGACCATCGACTCCACCGCACCGACCACGGTGACGACCACCAGCGACCGCAACGTCGTGGTCAAGGGCACGGTGAAGAACGTCGGTGACCGTCCCGTCGAGGACGTCGGGGTGAGGTTGCAACGTGCTCCCGCGATCGACTCCAGTTCGGACGTGCGCGCCGCACTCGACTTCGACCAGGCCGTTTTCGACACGGTCGGCGAATTCGACACCGTCGCCACCACCCTCGACACCGGCCAGTCCAAGCAGTTCACGCTCACCTTGCCGCTGCGGAGCACTACCGGGTTGTCTCTCGACATCACCGAACCGGGCGTCTACCCGATGCTCGTCAACGTGAACGGCACCCCGGAGTACGGCGGTGCCGCCCGACTCGACGACGCACGCTTCCTGCTCCCCGTCCTCGGTGTGCCGGCCGCAGCCGAATCGAACGCCACAGCCGGAACCCCCAGTTCGTCCGCCACGGCCGTCGTTCCCCCCGACACGTCCGCCCCGATCGGCGTCACGCTCATGTGGCCGCTGGCCGATGCGCCACGCCTCGTCGGCGGAATCCCCGGCGCGGTCAACGAGCCCGTACGCCTGATCGACGACGAACTTGCCACCGAACTTTCCGACGGCGGCCGTCTGGACGCGTTGGTCGATGCGGTGGAGAACGCCACCAAGCCCGAGAGCGATTCCGATCGCCGCGTCACGGATGCGCTCTGCCTGGCAATCGACCCCGACCTTCTGATCACCGTCGAGAACATGACTCGCGGATACCTCGTGGCCGACAACTCGTCCGACCCCACCGGGCCGTCGCACGAAGGCCGCGGCAGCGACGCCGCCAACCAGTGGCTCGGCCGGGTGAAGACCCTCGCGTCCTCGATGTGCACGACGGCGGTTCCGTTCGCCCAGGCCGATCTCGCCGCGGTCACCTCGGTGGCCAATCCGGAGTTGACGGCTACCGCGCTCACACGGCCGGCGGACATCGTCGACAACATCCTCGGCGTGACCTCACTGCGAGATTTCGTCTGGCCGGATTCGGGTGTCCTCGACTCGGCCACCGCAGAGGTGCTGAGCGTGAATCCCACCACAGCGATGGTGGCTGACACTTCCGTCGACTCGGCAGCTCCGCAGCTGTCGTCGCGGATAACCGGCTCACTCGACGCGCTTGCCTTCGACACCTCGGCGGCAGCGGCGCTGGCCGCCACCGGCTCGGAGCCGCAGGTCCCGTCGTACATCCCCGACGACACCGCGCCGACCATCGACATCGAATCGCGCAGCGCCCGACGTCAGGACGCGCTGGGGGCGATGGCCTGGGCCGCGCTGACGCCGACGTCGCTGCCGCGCAATCAGATCTTCGCGCCGCCGCAACTGTGGACCGCCGACAGCAACGACGCCACGGCGGTGCTCTCGATGCTCGCGACCCTCATCCGGTCCGGGCTCGCCTCACCTCAGGCCCTGCCGGCACTGCTCGGCAGGCAACCGGGCGCGACGGACGCCGCCACGCTCGACTACCCGGACCGGGCTACCCAGGACGGTCCGCAGACGTCCGTCGTCGAGACCGCAACCACCCAACTTCCGCGTATCGACGGGCTCGAAGCTTCGCTCGTGGACGATCCGGCGGCTTCGCTCACCCCCCGGGGATTCACGGCGCCGCTCCGCGAAGATCTACTCCGTTCGATGACCTTGGCCGATCGCCGCAACGTCGACTCCGCGTCGGTCAATCGGGCGGAGCGGGCCGCGACCATCCGCGCCGACAACGTCACCGAAGCCGTCGACGGGATGTACCGGGCCGTCAGTGTGGTGTCTCCGGGCGGCGTCTACACCCTCGCGTCGGGGCAGAGTCCGCTCCTGCTGGTGGCGCGCAACGAGCTGCCCATCGCCATCAACGTCGACCTGCGTGTGGAAGCCCCACCCGAGATGCAGATCAGTGACATCGGTCCCAAACAGCTTCCGCCGCGAGGTAGCCGACAGTTGACTGTGCCCGCGGAAATGAACGATTCTCGCAAGCTGGAAGTCAACTTCTCGCTGACCACGACAGATGGCCGCCAATTGGGTACGCCGACCAGCGTGACCGTACGGTCGAATGCGTACGGTCGTCCCCTGGCCGCCGTGACGGCGACAGCGGGAGGGTTGCTGCTGTTCCTGGCAGGGCGACGGCTGTGGCATCGATTCAAGGGTCAGCCGGACCCAGCAGATGAAGGGTACGAACGCTCATGACCGGGAATCCACCCGAGGAGGGTCGCCGCTCGGCGATCACCCGCAAGAGTGCCACGACCCGCTCGCATCCTCGGATGCCACCGTGGGAGCGCGGTTACCCGATCCAGCCGGTCAACCCGGACGCACGTTTCGACGACGCACCCACCATGACCATCCCGGTGATCCGCGACTACCCCCGGTACCGCGAAGCCGAGATGGAGTTTGCCGACCGGGCGACGACCACGTCGGACGAGTTCGACACCGACGCCCATGTCCAGGTCGGGGAACGCAAGGAGACGAACTCTCGACTCCTCGCGGCAACGGGTTCCATCGCGATCGCGACGCTGACGAGCCGTATCACGGGATTCGCCAAGCAGTTGATGATCCTGATGGTCCTCGGCCCCGCCATCGCCAGCTCGTTCACAGTCGCCAGCCAGATTCCGAACATGATCGCGGAACTGGTTCTGGGCGCCGTGCTGACCGCCATCGTCGTCCCCGTGCTGGTTCGCGCCGAGCGGGAGGACGCCGATCACGGCGAAGCGTTTGTCCGACGCCTCTTCACGGCGTCGCTCGTTCTACTCGGCATGGCCGCGCTGCTAGCGACCCTCGCAGCACCCGTACTCACCAAATACGTCTTCCTGTCCGAAGACGGCAAAGTCAGCACCGACCTGACCACTGCGCTTTCTTATCTGCTTCTGCCTGCAATCCTGTTCTACGGGCTGTCGGCGCTGTTCACAGCGTTTCTGAACACCAGACAGATCTTCAAGCCCGGAGCCTGGGCTCCCGTACTCAACAATGTCGTCGTCCTCGTGGTGCTCGTGGTCTATCGCCTGACTCCGGGTGAGATCTCGCTTGATCCGGTCTCGATGGGCGATGCAAAGCTGCTCACCCTCGGCATCGGCATCACCATCGGCGTCATCGTGCAGGCAGCCAGCCTGATCCCCGCGCTTCGCCGCGAGAAGATCTCGCTCAAGCCGCTGTGGGGTCTCGACGACCGCCTGCGCCAGTTCGGCGGCATGGCCGTCGCCATCGTCTTGTACGTCCTGATCAGCCAGATGGGCATGATCTTCGCGACCAAGATCTCCTCCCACGCCGACGAAGCCGGCCCTGCCATCTACAGCCAGGCCTGGTTGCTCCTGCAGCTCCCGTACGGCGTGCTCGGAGTGACGGTTCTGACGGCGATCATGCCGCGCCTGAGCCGCAACGCTGCTGCCGACGACACCCCGGCCGTCGTGGACGATCTGTCGGTCGCAACGCGTCTGACCATGATCACGCTGGTTCCGATCATCATGTTCCTGACCTTCATGGGTCCGCAGGTCGGTGAAGCGCTCTACGGTTACGGCCGCTTCGGACCCGAACAGGCCGAACGACTCGGCACCGCCGTGAGCTGGTCGGCATTCACGTTGATTCCGTACGCGCTGGTCCTGATCCAACTTCGAGTGTTCTACGCCCGCGAACAGGCCTGGACGCCGACGTGGATCGTTCTCGGCATCACTGCAGTGAAAATCGCTTTCTCGGCGCTCGCTCCGGTCTTCGCATCCAACAGCGATCAGGTCGTGATCCTGCTCGGTGCGGCCAACGGTCTCGGATACATCACCGGCGCCGTCATCGGCGGGTACCTCCTGCACCGCAGCCTCGGAAACCTGCAGATGGCCAACGTGGGCAAGACAGTCTGGTCCGTCGTACTCGCCTCGCTGGCCGGTTCGCTGACCATGCTCGCGGTCGACCGCGTCCTCGGATTCGATCAACTCACCGAGCGTTTCGGCGGACCCGGCTCGATGGTTCGCGTCGCCGTCGGCGGCATCCTGATGCTCGCGATCACCTTCACGATTCTCTACTTCAAGAAGGTTCCGGAAGTCCTGTCGGTAACGGTTGCGGTCTCCCGCAAGATTCGTTCACTGACAGGTCGCGCCGAACCGGACACACGTAACAACACCGACGACGACGTCACCGAGCTGATTCCTGCAATCAGAACGGAATCAAACGAGCAAGAACGACCGGGTGCGCTCCCGTACCCTGGTCGTGGGCGTACAGGATCGCAACCCGCGCGTATTCGGGGACGGGCTATCGATGGAGAAGGAGCGAGGGTGAGCGACGACAACGTTTCCGGCAACAAGAGTGCCGGGACTTCTGCCGTGAAAGCGTCCGAACAGAAGTCAACGGCATCGTCGGGCACACCTGCATCCACGAGTTCCTCCGCATCTGCCGGCCAGAAGCCACAGCAGGGTCAGAAACCACAGCAGCCCGCACAGCGACCGCAGCAGGGCCAAAGCCCGCAGGGTCAGAAGCCGCAGCCGCCGGTGCAGAAGGCCGCTCCGCCGGTACCTCCGGTCAGTGTGTCCAAGGCACCTTCGGCGCCCGTGTCGAAGACACCTTCAGCACCTGTCTCGAAGACACCCGCGCCGAAGACGCCTGCTCCGGACAAGAAGGCACCCGAATCTCAGAAGACGGCTGCCGCTCAGACACCACCGCCCGCTGCACCTCGCACACCTTCCGCCGGATCCGCATCACGACCGGCCCAGCGACCGATGCCACGTGGACCGAAGCTCATTCCCGGCGCCTCTGTCGCCGGCGGACGCTACCGTCTGCTCGCGCCGCACGGCGGAACCCGCGGACTGCAGTTCTGGGAAGCTCTCGACGTCAAGCTCGACCGTGAAGTAGCCCTGACGTTCGTCGACGCCGATCAGCGCGGTGACGACGACAGCCAGTCCGGACCGCAGGCAGTTCTCTCACGCACTCTGCGCCTGGGACGAATCAACTCGCCCGGTCTGGCTCGCGTCCTCGACGTCGTCCGCGGAAGCTCGGGCGGCATCGTCGTCGCCGAATGGACTCCCGGCCGTTCGCTGCGTGAGATGGCCGAGACGACGCCGTCGCCGATCGGTGCAGCCCGCGCCATCCGCGCCCTCGCGGCGGCTGCCGAAGCTGCTCACCGCACCGGCGGTGCGCTGTCCATCGATCACCCGGACCGCGTTCGCATCAGCATCAACGGTGACGCCGTACTGGCGTTCCCGGCGACGCTTGCCGACGCCGATTCCACCAGCGACGTCCGCGGCCTCGGCGCCATGCTGTACTCGCTCATCACGGCTCGCTGGCCGCTGGCCGAACCGTCCGCCGGTCCCGTCGGTGGTTTGCTTCCCGCCGGCCGCGGCGCCGACGGGAACATCGTCGAGCCTCGGGTCGTCCGTCCGGAGGTTCCGTTCGACATCTCGGCCGTTGCGGTTCGAGCGTTGCAGTCGGAGAGTGGAATCCGCACTGCTGCCACCGTGCAGCACATCCTCGATCAGGCATCCGTCGTGAACGACAAGACGGAAATGATTCCGGCACTTCGTCTCGGCCACCGCGAACAGGGAGCGTCCGGTCATGCACTGAACGACCCCGAAGCCATCGAGGCCGAGAAGAAGAAGTCGACGCGGATGCTCGCGGCACTGACGGCACTCGGCGTCTTCACCGTGATCGTCCTGATTCTCCTTGTGGTGTGGGTAGCGAGCTTCCTCTCGGGTGGTAGTAACGACACCCCGCTCAGCGAGCAGAGTTTCGGATTGACCACCGAAGCCACTGCGCCCGAGAACAATTCACCCGCGCCCGCACCGGCGGCGGCAACCGTGCCGGTAGCTGCCTCGGCCGTAACGGTGTTCTCACCCCAGGGAACGCCGGATCAGCCGGCAACAGCGAAGAACGCCATCGACGGCAATCCGGCCACCGCATGGTCGTCGGATTCGTACTTCCAGCCGTTCCCGTCGCTGAAGAACGGTGTCGGCCTGATGGTGACGCTTGCCGATGCCGCCAACCTGAAGAACGTTGCGATCACGTCTGATTCGCCGGGAACCGTCGTTGAAATCCGTTCTGCCCCTTCTGCGAATACTTCGCTGGATCAGACCAAGGAAATCGGATCGGGTGTCCTGAAGAACGGCGTGACCGACATTCCAGTCACGTCGGACGGCTCGGGTCAGTATGTCCTGGTTTGGATTACGCAGCTCAGCACCGAATCCGGACAAAACCAGACATCCATCTCGGAGATTGCATTCACTGCCGCAAAGTGATCGCCCTTGGCCCTTCTGAAACCTACCGACTGGGCTAATATCCGCCCGTGCACAGTTATCGGGGGGGCACCGGGGGCGGAGCCGGAAAATTCGAATCCAGAAGTTTCGAGAACAAGAATCTCGAGGCGACGGATTTCGAATTGTTGACTGCTCATGTCGAGGGCGATCGGCATGCGTTCCGTGAACTACTGACCAGGCATCAGGATCATCTATGGCACGTTGCCCGGCGTACGAGCTACTCGGACGAGGACGCGGCCGACGCACTCCAGGAGGGTCTGCTCTCCGCGCACCGCAAGGCCGCGAAGTTCCGCGGCGACGCGGCGGTGCGTAGTTGGCTCCACACCATCGTGGTCAATGCCTGCCTCGACCGGATCCGACGCAACAAATCACGGGCGGCGTTCTCTCTGTCTTCGGAGAACGCAGAGGAACCCCGCGATCACCGCGACTATGCGGCGACAGTGGACATGAGCCTGACCGTCGAACAGGCACTGGCATCGCTGCCGCCTGAGCAGCGTGCTGCCGTCGTCGCCGTCGATGTCGAGGGGTATCCGGTAGCCGAGGCCGCCGAGAGGTTGGGAGTGCCCGTAGGGACCGTGAAGAGTCGCTGCGCCCGCGCGCGCAAGCGTCTCGCCGCCCAGTTGGAGGACTTTCGCGAAGGCGGGAACCATTCGTGAACCGGCCGCGTCCTATCTTGTAAGGGTCCGCACCGACTGCCGAGGGAGGGTTCATGACAGATCCGTCTGTTCGCGTTCCGTCGCCTCCGTTTTCGGAAGACCTACTCGCAGATCTTCACGCCGGGGTTCTCGATTCCGAAACGAGTGCGGCTCTGTGGCCGGTGGTACACGCAGACCCTGACGCCCATGCATTTGTCACCGCCCTTGACGGCGTCACGGCATCACTCGCGACACTGAACTCGAGCAAGGCCACTCACGAACGGATTCCGAATTCGCTTGCCGAGCGAATCAATTCGGCACTGGATCTACAGTCGGAACAGCTGGAGCCGCCAGCTGAGGCAGCTGTCGTGCCGTTCCGGCGGCGCCCACAAGCGTGGGTTCTCGGTGCCGCAGCAGCCGTGTTGGCAGCCTTCGTGATCGTTGTTATCGGAACCCGAGATTCCGAACCTGCCGAAAGTGTTGTCGCTCAACCGAGCACTCCGGCGACGTCTGCTGTCGACGATCCGGATTCGGCGTCCCTGCTCTCACTCGTCGGATCCAAAAACCTTGGACCACTGGATGATCCATCCAAACTTGCCGGATGCCTACGCGCCAACGGCATCGGCGAGGGCCGGCCTCTGCTCGGTTCCGGCGAGATTCGCATCGACGGGGCGCCGGCGATAGTCCTACTCTTCACGGGATCGCAGCCGCGTCAGATCACTGCACTGACTGTTGGCATCAACTGCAGCGACGGGAATCCGAATACGTTGTCGGTCAAGAACATCGGCTGACGTCGACGGTCAGCGCGGTGTTGCCGCCGGGAGTAAGAGTTCGAGGATTCTTTCGCGTAGCGCATCTGTATCATCCTCGACCGCTATCAGACTCGAAAACATCGCTGCCCCGGCCGCCAATACCAGCACGGCCTTGGCATCGAGCAGTGCCGATTCAGGATCTTCGGCGTTCTGAAGGAACAGTTGCGTACTCGGTCCACTGAACCCGCGCCACAATTCGTTGCGCAGGTCGTCGTGGTCGCGCAGGGCCGCCAGCAATCCTGGCGACGCGGCGCGAACCTCGGGACGGGAGAAGAGCTGAGCACTTCCCTCCACCACCCAACGGATCCAGCCGTCGCGATCGGTGCCCTCGAACGGTGTCAGGTCCGGTGTCGCCCCCAGGATCGACCCGAGAACAAGATGTGCCTTCGACGGCCATCGCCGCGACATCGAGGCTCGGCTGACCCCTGCCCGTGCCGCGATCGCCCGGAGACTGAGTTGATCCCAACCGACCTCGAGGAGCATCGCTCGGGTGACCTCGAGGACTGTGTCGTCGATGCGTGGGTCTCGTGGGCGACCTGATCCTGTGGCATTCATCGTGTCGAATTGTCGGACAGATTGGGAGTAGGCGCTATATCGTCGTAGTTACGAGTCCACTGGCATCGTAAAGATCAGGCCGCCGCAGGAAGTTGAAAATGACCACAGCGCCCACACCGTCGATATTCGAACCCGCACGTCTCGGCCCTATGACCTTGCGCAACCGCATCGTGAAAGCTGCAACGTTCGAGGGCGTCATGCCCCGGGGAGCGGTCTCGGACGATCTGATCAACTTCCACGCCGAGGTGGCCCGCGGCGGGGCCGCGATGACCACTGTCGCCTACTGCGCCGTCTCACCAGGTGGACGAGTCCACCGCGACACCCTTGTCATGGACGAGCGCGCGCTGCCGGGACTACGCAGACTGACCGACGCCGTCCACGCCGAAGGCGCACTTGCTGCGGCACAGATCGGCCACGCGGGACTGGTCGCCAACACGCTCTCCAACAAGACGAAGACTCTGGCGCCGTCGACCCGGCTGAGTCCGCCCGCGATGGGCCTCGTCAAGGGCGCGACACTCGCCGAACTCGACGGTGTCGTCTCCGACTTCGAACGGACCGCTCACGTCGCCGTGGACGCAGGATTCGACGCCATCGAGGTCCATCTCGGCCACAACTACCTCCTCAGTTCGTTCATGAGCCCCAATCTGAACAAGCGCCACGATCGATACGGTGGCAGCGTCGCCAAGCGCGCCGAGTATCCGCGTCGAGTCGTCGAAGCGGTGCGACGGGCCGCTGGATCCAGCGTGGCGGTCACCGCGAAATTCAACATGTCCGATGGGGTGCCGAAAGGTCTGTGGCTCGACCAGAGCCTGCCGATCGCCCAGATCCTCGAAGCCGACGGCCACCTCGACGCGATGCAATTGACCGGTGGCAGTTCACTTCTCAACGGAATGTACTTCTTCCGCGGCGAGGTCCCACTGGCTGAGTTTGTCGCCTCCCAACCCAAACTCGTCGGGTACGGGCTGAAGTTCTACGGTCCCAAACTCTTTCCGACGTACCCGTTCGAGGAGGGCTTCTTCCTGCCCTTCGCCCGTCAGTTCCGACAGGCGCTGAGGATGCCACTGATCCTGCTCGGCGGCATCAACCGCGTCGACACCATCGAGCACGCACTGAATGAAGGATTCGAATTCGTCGCCATGGCGCGTGCGCTCCTCAGGGACCCACAACTGGTCAACAAATTCCAAGCCGAGAGCGTCGACGAGGGGTTGTGTATCCACTGCAACAAGTGCATGCCCACCATCTACACCGGCACGCGCTGTGTGGTTCGGGACGCGCTGGTGGTTCGGGAGGCACCGCGCCCCGCCCAGTGAGTCCCGCGCTGTGAGCTGCCGGCTGTGAGCCACTTTCCAGCCGAGTGCGGGAACAACACCCCTTATCCTGGTGTTGATCGGTACGGCTCTCCAAGAAGCGGAGGGTCTGCACTCACTATTGGAAGGCTCGCATGACCACCCAGCTGGAAAACACGCCCGCGGTCCATGACGTCATCATTGTCGGTTCCGGACCGGCCGGCTACACCGCTGGTGTCTACACCGCGCGCGCTGAGCTCCAGCCCCTGCTCTTCGAGGGAACCCAGTTCGGTGGCGCCCTCATGACCACCACCGAGGTCGAGAACTTCCCCGGATTCCGCGAAGGAATCATGGGCCCCGATCTGATGGAACAGATGCGCGAGCAGGCACTGCGCTTCGACACCGACATCCGCACCGAGGACGTCGAGGAGATCGATCTCAGCGGCCCGATCAAGACGGTCGTCGCGAACGGCGAAACCTACGCCGCGCACGCGATCATCCTCGCCATGGGCGCAGCAGCCCGCTACCTGGGCATTCCCGGTGAAGAACGCCTCCTCGGCCGCGGCGTCAGCGCCTGCGCCACCTGCGACGGCTTCTTCTTCCGTGACCAGGACATCGTCGTGGTCGGCGGCGGCGACTCCGCGATGGAAGAGGCAACCTTCCTGACCCGCTTCGCTCGCTCGGTCACCCTGGTGCACCGCCGCGAGGAATTCCGCGCCTCACGGATCATGCTCGAGCGCGCCAAGGCCAACGAGAAGATCCGCTTCCTGACCAACGCAGAGCCCGTCGAGGTGCTCGGTGAGAACAGCGTCACCGGCCTCGTCGTGCGCGACACCGTCACCGGTGAAACTTCCACACTCGAGATCACCGGCATGTTCGTCGCCATCGGCCACGACCCGCGCAGTGAGCTCGTCAAGGACCAGGTCGATCTCGACGACGCCGGATACGTGCGCGTCGCTCCCGGTTCCACCGCGACCTCCGTCGACGGCGTCTTCGCTGCCGGTGACCTGGTCGATCACACGTACCGTCAGGCGATCACCGCTGCCGGCACCGGATGCTCCGCAGCAATCGACGCCGAACGCTGGCTGGCCGACCGCGGCGACATCACCGCCAACACGCTCGACGCTGCCGGCCACACGGTCGACGTCGTCGGCGCTCCCTGATTCATCAAGCTGTCGTACCCAACCCTCGAGGAGTAACAGTGTCGAATACCGTCACCATCACCGACGATTCCTTCAAGCAGGACGTCCTGGGCAGCGACAAGCCCGTTCTGGTCGATTTCTGGGCAACCTGGTGCGGCCCGTGCAAGATGGTCGCCCCGGTCCTCGAGGAGATCGCCGGTGAGAACAGCGAGAAGCTGACCGTCGCGAAGCTCGACATCGACGCCAACCCGGCGGCCGCCCGCGATTTCCAGGTCATGTCGATCCCGACGATGATCCTGTTCAAGGACGGCAAGCCGATCAAGACGATCGTCGGCGCCAAGGGCAAGGCCGCACTGCTCAAGGACCTCGCAGACGTTCTCTGACGGCTGGATGAGCATCGTGGATTCTCGCAATCCACAGAATTTCTGAGATAATCGATCGATGTGCCTGATCGGGTCTACGACCAGGCACATCGATCGAATTCGTTAACCGATCCGAGAGGCTTTCACGCATGCACAGACTCCGACACGGCGATCACGGCCCGGCCGTCGCCGAGATTCGGGGCACATTGACGAAGCTGGGATACCTCCATCACGGAACTTCCGGTATTCGACGTGAAAGCGCCGACGGTGCCCACTGGGTTGCACCCGACGCCATCTTCGATCATCAACTCGACAGCGCCGTTCGCGCCTTCCAGCAGCAGCGTGGGCTACTTGTCGACGGCATCGTGGGCCCGGCCACCTATCGGTCACTTCGCGAGGCCTCGTACCGCCTGGGCGCCCGTACGTTGATTTACCAGCTTTCTGCGCCGCTGTACGGCGACGACGTCGCAGCTCTGCAGGCCAAACTGCAGGACCTCGGCTTCTACGCAGGTCGGGTCGACGGTTTCTTCGGCCCGCAGACCCACGAATCTCTCTCGTCTTTCCAGCGTGAAATCGGGATCGCCGCCGACGGTATCTGCGGACCGCAGACACTCCGTTCGCTGGAACTTCTGGGAACCCGCGTCACCGGTGGTTCCCCACATGCGATCAGCGAAGAGGAACTAGTGCGGCGCAAGGGCCCGCAACTGGGCGGCAAGCGCATCGTCATCGATCCAGGCCTCGGTGGTCCGTCCACCGGCACCATCGTCAACGGCATCTCCGAAGCCGACATCCTGTGGGATCTGGCTATGCGCCTCGAGGGGCGGATGGCAGCAACCGGGATGGAAACCTTCCTCTCCCGCCCGCACAACGCCGATCCGAGCGAGGCCGAGCGCGCGCTGACGTCCAACGCATTCGACGCCGATCTGATGATCTCCCTGCGCTGCGACAGCAACTCGAGCCCGTCGGCGAACGGCGTCGCGAGCTTCCACTTCGGAAATTCGCACGGTTCGGTCTCGATGATCGGGCAGGTGTTGACCGGTTTCGTTCAGCGCGAGATCGTTGCGCGAACTCCGTTGCGGGACTGCAGAACTCACGGTCGAACGTGGGAGTTGTTGCGCCTGACCAACATGCCGACGGTACAGATCGATCTCGGCTACCTGTCCAACGCGTCCGACGTTGCGGTACTGACGAATCCGCGGATGCGTGACACCATCGCCGAAGCCATCTTGATCTCGGTCAAGCGGCTGTACCTACTGGGTCAAGACGATCAGCCGACCGGCACCTTCACCTTCGCCGAGCTTCTCGCAGAAGAACTTTCGGTAGCCGACCGCATTTCGTAGGTCCTGCGGTCGGCACCTGCTCACACTCTGGCGAGTTCGCTGATCTCCACCATTTCGAGAGCTGCGGCCTTCAGTAGACGGTCGAGGGCTTCTTCGACGTCGACTTTCCATTCGTGATCTCGATTGAGTTCGAGACGAAGGCGCGGATAACGATGGTGCGGTGCCACGACCTCGAAACCGTAGTCCTCGAGGAACTCGGCACTGATCATGCATTCTGCGGGTGAACATTCCAGAGCTGCCGTTGCACTGGCCACGTCGGAAGCTGGCCCCAAGTCGCCGCTACGGATACCGAATGCCTCGAGCGCACGAACTCCTCGTCGGACCAGATCTGTCACGACAGCGGCCAGCAGGCTCGGCCCTAGTTCTTCCTCTATGCCCGAGGGCTCGAGGCGAAGGCTTGTGAGAAGCACTGCGTCCGAGCTGACCGGGCTGGTGGGAAACAGTTGCGCGCGCGGGATCATGCGGGGAGGGGCGTACAACGCACTGCCGAGCGGCTTTCCGTCGCGGACGGCGACCTGTCCGCACGAACCCCACTCGAGCATGACCATCGACAGCCAGGCTTCCTTCTCGAATTCCTGATCACAGAATCCTCGGGCGTCGTGAAGCGCGCCCGGGTCCATCTCCCAGAACACGCATCGGCGCGCATGGGCGGAAAGCTGATCGAGGCTGTCGAGTGTGAGAGAGGTGATGACGTGAGTCGACACTGACTAACTCACTCTCCGTAGGTCCCCGAAGCGGTTTTGATGCTCGCCCGCCGCTTTTCTCTTCTCCAGGATAGGCCAGCTACGACATGTCGGCAGTGGCACGAGAGATGATCGCCCTAATGTATTGCTGTTCAACATCTTTCGTCCTGGTTCAAGATTTCGAGAAGCTCGGACCACCTAGATTTGTCACAGTGACGAAAATAGGTGGTGTGCCCGGTCATCATGATTACGTCACCAAACGGGCATCCGAGTTCTCTACTTGGATTTCTGTGCTTCCATCATTCCGACGATGCGTTGTAGGTCGTCGACCGAACCGAATTCGACCACAATCTTTCCCTTCCGCTTGCCCAGACTGACTGTCACCCGAGTGTCGAACGAGTCCGACAATCGCTCGGCCACATCCTGCAGACCCGGCATCACGATGGGCTTGCGCTTCTGTGGGGGAGCGATCTCATTATCCGCCCGGTTGGCGAGAGTGACTGCTTCCTCCGTCGCGCGAACAGACATTCCTTCCGCGACGATGCGCGCCGCCATGACCTCCTGAGCGTCGGCACCCGCCTCGAGGGACAGCAGTGCACGAGCATGGCCGGCCGAAAGTACACCGGCCGCAACGCGACGCTGAACCGCCACCGGCAGCTTCAGCAGACGAATCATGTTGGTCACGACGGGACGCGAACGTCCGATCCGATTGGCCAATTCTTCGTGGGTGACTTCGAACTCCTCGAGCAGCTGCTGATACGCCGCTGCCTCCTCGAGGGGGTTCAACTGCACTCGATGGATGTTCTCGAGGAGCGCGTCGCGCAGCATCGAGTCGTCATCTGTTTCACGAATGATCGCCGGAATCTTCTCCAGCCCGGCTTCCTGGCTCGCGCGCCAGCGACGCTCACCCATGACAAGTTGGTACTTGTCACCGTGACGACGGACCACGATCGGCTGCATCAAGCCGAACTCGCGGATCGAGTGAACCAACTCCGCGAGTGCTTCCTCGTCGAAAACGCTGCGAGGCTGCTTCGGGTTCGTCTCGATCAGGCTCGGTTCGATCTCGAGATAGACCGCGCCGGTCGGCTCGAGTTCGGTCTCCGGCTCAGCTTCCACCGGAGCCTTCGCAGCCGACGCCTTGGTGGCTTTCGGCGTTTTCGGGGCCGCTTTGGTCGGTGGGGGAGGGGAGGGGTTGCGCTTGTCGACGCCGATTACGACGTCCGCTGCAGCCGATCCCAGACCCGGCGCCGTGGCCGGCCCAGTGGGGATGAGAGCAGCCAAGCCGCGGCCCAATCCACCTTTGCGTGCTTGACTCATCTCACTGCTCCTGGGTCGTCGTGGTGGCAGAGCGGGCGGCAAGTTCACGGCCGGCGTCGAGGTAACTCATGGCGCCACGCGAACCCGGGTCGTAGTCGAGAACTGTCATCCCGTATCCGGGAGCCTCGGACACCTTCACGCTGCGCGGAATCACAGCGCGCAGAACGGCCTCACCGAAGTGCTTGCGTACTTCTTCGGCGACCTGGTCGGCCAGCTTGGTGCGCCCGTCGTACATCGTCAGAAGGACGGTGGAGACATGCAGATCCGGGTTGAGATGAGCCTGGACGAGTTCGATGTTGCGGAGCAACTGACCGACCCCCTCGAGGGCGTAGTACTCGCACTGGATCGGGATCAGAACTTCCTTGGCAGCGACCATCGCGTTGACGGTCAGCAGTCCCAGCGAGGGCGGGCAGTCGATGAGGACGAAGTCGACGTCAAGCTCTGCGAGAACCTTGTCGTTGAGCGCGCCTTTGAGTCGATTCTCGCGGGCAACCATGGAGACCAATTCGATCTCGGCGCCCGCCAGATCGATCGTTGCCGGGATGCAGAGAAGGCGCTCACTGTGCGGGCTGGTCTGGATCGCCTCCGGGGCCTTCACTTCGCCTATGAGCAGCTCGTAGCTCGACGGGGTGCCCGAGGTATGGACGACGCCCAGAGCGGTGCTGGCGTTGCCCTGAGGGTCCAAATCGACCACAAGGACAGTGAGCCCTTGAAGAGCGAGCGCCGACGCAAGGTTCACCGTGGTCGTCGTCTTGCCGACGCCACCCTTCTGGTTCGCGATGGTGATCACGCGGCGGAACGCCGGCTTCGGCAGCGTCACCGAATGGGGATGAAGCACTTGGCTCGCTCGATGCGCGGCCGCCCCGATGGGGGTCTCCTCCGAGGAGATCGCCGCGTAGGGGGCGGTGAAATTGTCGTCGTCGTTGACGATCTGATCCGCACCCGCACTCGTGTGCTGCTTCGGTGTTTCACGTGAAACGGCGGATTCAGATCGACCCGACATTGACTGCTCCTTCGATTGGGAATCGATCACTAGGTGCTCTCATCATCTGTACATTGCTCTCGATTGCATGCGTGTAAATCATCAACGCTGGCGGCGCTTCGGGAGACGTTCGGCCTTCACCACAACAGTGGGGGTGCGGAGAATCTTGGCTCCGCATTCGAGTATTTCCAACTTACCTGCGCCCAACTTGGTGAGCGCCGTACGGTCTCGCTCGATCTCCTCGGCGGCGCTCGAACCCTTGAGTGCCAACATTCGGCCGTGCTCGTGAATGAGTGGGAGGGACCAACGTGCGAGCTTCTCGAGAGGCGCCACAGCTCGCGAGGTGACTACATCCGCGCCGCCCGCTTCCTTCACAACACCCGATTCCTCGGCTCGCCCTCGGACAACCAATACGTCCAAACCGTTGGACTCGATGAACTCCGCGAGGTACACCGAGCGTCGAAGCAACGGTTCGACCAGAGTCACCTTCAAGTCCGGGCGGGCGATTGCGAGAGGGATACCGGGTAGGCCGGCGCCGCTTCCAACGTCCACAACCGACTCGCCTTCGGCAATCAACTCACCGATGACGGCGCAATTGAGAAGGTGACGCTCCCACAGTCGGGGAACCTCACGGGGACCAATGAGCCCGCGCTCGACACCATCCGTTGCAAGGGATTGGTAGTACCGTTCCGCGATCTCATATCTGTCACCGAACACTGCGCGCGCAGTCTCTTGTTCGTCCCAGTCAACCGACGCCGCACCATTCTGTTCCACGTGAAACATCCTCCCGCGTAAACCGCGAAATCAACAATCAAGACCGAAATCATTATCCGCTCTGGAGCCGACATGTGTTCGCTTCTGCACACCGACTCGCTGTGAGTCTGCCGACTCGTTCATTCTTTGGGAAGTATTCGGCCCAAAATTCAAGCGGGGGAGGGGAGGGGTTCACGTTCCACGTGAAACATTGCGCTGAAAAATCTTCCAATTCTGACGCGTTTCACGTGAAACATAGCCGGGCGATCGAATGCAGATAGGAGCGCAATTCTTAGTATCATCACAGTGACGAAACTGCCATGGGTAGTTATATGGATGGAATTCTGACCCAAAAAGACCAATTTTCGGTAAAAAAGTCGTTGCAAAGATCGCCGGCGACCGACTGCAGAACGGACTCGGTCAGTCAGATCCTCTCTGTAGGTCGACTCGGAAAACAGACTTCGATTCCAGAACTCGGACAGCTTCGGTATCTCATCGCCGGACGTTGCGAGCCATACATCCGTCGGCTCGACACTCCTGTTGCGGGACGCCGGAGGCTTGGCATCACAAACCGCGAATCAATCCAAGAAGCTTCGCTCCACAGGATGCGCATCGGAGAGTTCACCCTCTCCTGTGGACTGATGGTGAACGCACTCCGCAGCATTGGGCTCGCCCTCGACTCCGTCGCAGATGCATTGAGCAATCCGCACCACATAAATTTCTTCATCGAACTGCACCGTCGTTCCATGCCGGCTCGACACTGGGTGGGACTCGAACACGAGATCCGCCAGTTGGCATCTCCGGAACGATCGTCGACTCCGGCGCACGACGAACCGTTCGCGACATTCGAAATATCCGAAGACGATCCGATCTAGGCGATCTAGGCGCCGAAGCCCCACAGATCGCGATGATCGAGCAAGCAAACGGTGACGGGCTGAAGTTGGTTCACGACCGCATCCGTCAGGTTGGGGTTCGCGCTGACGATGGCACACCAGAAGCCATTGGGTCGTGATCGCCATCCAGTAGACATCCAATACCAATCTGGGATGGAGATCGAGGGCTCGGGGCAACAACCATCGATCCGGTTTCACGTGAAACGAAGGGCCGACTATTTCCGCTGGGGGAGGGGAGGGGCTCACATGTAGTACGGCATGTTGTCGATCGAATATCCGAACATGCACAGTGCCCCGCCGACAGCCAAGAAGGCAATCATGAAGCTGAGCATGACGCCTCTCAAGAATCGCCGCCCGCCTGTGAGAGACGTTCGGGATCGAAGTTTCGGTCGCTGCCGACCTCCTCTGTTCCGACTTCCCCGTGGCTCCGGTGACGATGCAAGTGACCGAGCGTACCGCCGAATGCGCCAAGTCGGCCGTGCGCGCGCAACCGATGGTGGCACTTCCTCGACCGGGTGACCGGATCTGGAGACCTCTATTTTCGTACGACACCGTTGCAGCAGGATATGTGGGCCGAGTTGGAACCTGGCCACCTTTACCCCCTGGTACACGGCGGTCTCCGCGTCACCCCGTACACCGTCGGACAAGCTGGACAGAAAGGCCCGCGCCGGCACGACGGCAGCGAACCTCCGGTTGAGGCCCGGATCAGCCCGCCGGGGCCTCGAACACCATCCTGACCTCGGTCACCTGGTAGTTCGCCCGCTTGAACGCCGCGGCCATGGGTGTGTTGGGTACGTCCGTGGTCGCGGTGATGCGATTGGCGCCATCGGCTGCGTGAAAGCGGGTGATCTCGCAGAGGATGTCGTCCACGTAGCGGCACCCGCGTAGCTCGGGCACTACTCCGAGGTATCCGACGTTGCGGTGGTAGGGCGTCGCGGACGGGATCGCGAAGCCGACCAGCGTCCCGTCCATGGTCTCCGCCAGCCGCCACCACGATCGTTCGCCGGGGCACGACCGGTAGAACTCGAGATCATCCCGGGCCTGGCTGACGATGTCCGTAGCCGCAATGCCTCGTTGCGTTGCGACGTCCAAGCTGCCGACAACGACCCGCTGGAACACCGCAAGGAACTCCTCATCGGAGGCGGGACGGAAAATCAGACGCTCGGTGGGGGCGGGCACACCGGCCGCAGGCGTCCACTCGAAACGCAGCCGCTCGATGATCTCGGTCAGTCCGGCTGCCTGGGCCGCCTCACGACGCCAGGACACGGCGTCTGCGACGGCGGAATTCGCGTCCTGCCCGGCGGTCGGCACGACCAGCACATACTCAGGTTTCGCATGGAACTCGGTGTGCGCCCGCGACATGAGTTCGGCGGCAAGCGCAGCACGATCCGGCACGTCAGCCAGCACGTGCAGGAAATCAAGGGCGAGCGGACGCTCACTGTCCTCACGCCCCCACCACAGGGCACGCGCGACGATCCTGGAGCCGTCAACGGCGAACCAACTCCATTCCGGACGAAGCCGTCCGGCCGCCACCTCTTCCCGGAGCGAGTCAGCGTCGACGAACCCGACCGGATCGTTCATCGCGAACCCCACGGGCTCTTCCAGCTCGGCCCGTGTCGCGGGTCGTATCAGCAAGATTGCTTCCCTTCACGACGCTTCATTGACGACAGGTTCCGAAATAGAGATCGGCCGTGTCGACAACGATAGGCACCTGACCTTCACCGTGGCGCCGGATTCGGTTTCACGTGAAACACTCTCGGACACAAAAGCGGGCCCCGGAAAATACGGGGCCCGCAATCTATAAGGGGGGGAGTGTCAGTGCTGGAGGAAAACCACTCGGCGCGACGGCGCAGCGCCGTCG